>DASTJG010000399.1:0-10441 GCA_035716785.1 Anaerolineales bacterium | reverse complement strand
GCGCGGGCGGAAGGTCTGGGATACGAAGCGAAGGTCGGCTTGCTGACGCGCGTCGAGCGTTATCTTGTCCTGGCGCCCTCTTTGGTATTCAATCAGGTTCTCATTGGGCTGGGGATCATTGCCGTATTCGCGAATATTACTGCTTTGCAGCGTATCTGGCACGTCCGTGCACAGGCGCATGCAAAGATGAAGACTATAGTCCCGGGTGCACGTGACGGGAAACAGGAGATTTAGAATGCCTCAAGGATTTTTTATCGGTCCATTGGAGGTACGGTTCTACGGGATCATCCTGATGCTTGGTGCGGTGGCAGGCGCCTGGCTGGCAGCGCGCGAAGCCAAACGCCGCGGACATGACCCGGAGATCGTCTGGGACCTGCTGACTTATCTGTTGATCGGCGGGATCATCGGCGCGCGGCTCTGGCATGTCCTGACCCCGCCGCCTTCCTCAGGCATTACAGCGGGCTGGTATCTCACTCATCCACTCGATGCGCTTGCCATCTGGAAGGGCGGGCTGGGAATTCCAGGGGCCGTCATTGGCGGGCTGATCGCCATGTACTTTTACTCTCGAAAACATAAACTCATTTTTGCCGAATGGACGGATATTGCCGCGCCCAGTCTGGCGCTGGGTCAGGCGATCGGGCGCTGGGGAAATTTTGTCAACCAGGAGCTGTATGGCGGGACAACGAGCCTGCCGTGGGGGATCAAGATCGAGGCTGATTATCGCGTCGGTCAATACCGGGACCTGAACCAGTTTCCTGTGGAAACGACTCGCTTCCATCCCTTGTTCCTTTACGAGTCACTTTGGAATCTGGCGAACATGTTCCTGCTACTCTGGCTCTCGCGCCGTTACGGCGATCGCTTGAAAAACGGCGATATTTTTCTTGTTTACCTTGTTGTCTATCCAATCGGACGGTTTTTGCTGGACTTCTTGCGGGTGGATGCTTCGCTGGTTGGCGGTATCAATATCAACCAGACCGTCATGGCCGTTGTTGCGGTGTTGGCGGCCTCGGCCTTGCTCTGGAGGCACCGCCGTGACACTTCTCGGGCGCCCATTCGTAATGAATAAAAGAAGGACTGTTGTCTGATTGACTGGAAAAACGTCTATGCTATGCTACGATGCGTTCATTGCAGACAGGTGATTTAATGATTGAAACAAACGATTTAAGTAAACAGTTTAATAATGATTTCTGGGCAGTGGATGGGGTAACTTTAAATGTCCAGCCAGGCAAAATTCTGGCTTTGCTTGGGCAGAACGGCGCCGGGAAGACAACCACCGTGCGAATGCTCACCGCACTTTTGCGTCCCACTCGTGGCTGGGCACGGGTAGCCGGTTACGATGTGACCAAAAACCCGAAGGAAATCCGTTCAAATGTGGGGGTGTTAACCGAGCAGCATGGTCTCTACATGCGCATGACCGGTGAAGAGTATCTCGAATTTTTCGGCAGGGTATATGGGCTTGAGCCGCAGGCACGCAGAGCGCGCAGCGATTATCTGTTGAGCTATTTCGGCATCGCGGAAGCGGCCCGGCGGCGCTGCGGCGAGTATTCAAAAGGAATGAAGCAAAAACTTGCCCTGGCCCGAGCGTTAATGCACGACCCATCTGTGCTGCTGCTGGATGAGCCAACTTCCGCGATGGACCCCGAGTCGTCGCGGCTGGTGCGGGATGAGATCGCCCGTCTGCGTTCATCCCAACGGACAATTATCATCTGTACGCACAATCTTGCCGAAGCTGAGTCACTGGCTGACACGATCGCGATCATCTATCGCGGCAAAATCTTATTGAACGGCACATTGGATGAATTAAAGCGAGTCGTGCTGGGACCGGTCGAATATGAAGCAAAATTTGCCCGGGATTTCGACGCGGGGCATTTGGATCTGCCCCAGGGCGTGACTCTATCGGCTCGCAGCGCGGACAGCCTCCGGTTCCGGATCGAAGCGCCGCAGACGGTCAATCCGATGCTTGTGCACACATTGGCTTCTCGGAATGCGCCGCTGGTCTCCTTCCAGGAAGTCCCGCGCAAGCTTGAACAGGTCTATCTCAAAACTATGGCAGATGCACAAGGGGTGGCTTATGCGGCATAATCTTTCAGCAATTTGGATGGTGGCACGACGTGAGTTCACAGACCAGTTCCGGGACTGGCGTATCGTGGTGCCCATGCTTGTGCTTGTCAGTGTATTCCCGTTCATCGCGGATGATACGACACGCCAGGCTATCAACTTTATGAACCGCTATGGCGGCAGTATCATCCTGGACAACCTCATTCCCTTTGTGGTGCTGGTGATCGGATTTTTCCCGTTGTCATTCACATTGGTGGTTGCCCTGGAGTCATTCGTGGGAGAGAAGGAACGCGGTACGATCGAGCCACTCTTAAGCTCGCCGCTCGATGACATGCACATGTATCTGGGGAAGTTGCTGGTCGGGATTACCACTCCGCTAGCCTTCAGCTATGCATCCATTGGGATTTATCTGGTCCTCGTCTCGCGTCGCGCAGTGGAATTTCCGAGTGGGTACATGCTGGCTTTGATCTTCTTGTTGACATTTGCACATGCGGTCCTGATGGTCAGTTCGGCGATCGTGATCTCGGTGCAGGCCACGACGATCCGCTCGGCAAACCTGCTTGCTTCTTTCGTGGTTGTGCCGGTGGCGTTCCTTTTACAAGCTGAGACGTTTTTGATCTTCTGGGGGAACGAAGATGTCTTGTGGTTCGCTATTGTGGGCGTCACTTTGTTGGCGGCATTGCTCGTGCGTCTGGGGCTTTCTCATTTTCGCCGAGAATACCTGCTTGGGCGTGAGATCGACACACTGAATTTCAAATTGATCGGGCGGGCGTTTCGTGACCGCTTCATCGGTCAGGCAACCTCTGTTTTTGAATGGTATCGCACTGAACTTCCGCTGACATTGAAGGGGTTGCGCCGGCCGCTCTGGATTGTGCTAGGACTTGCGGTTATTGCCGGGATCGCGAGTTATGTATGGGTAGTGACAAACGTACCGGCTTATCTGGATCTTTCGCCTGACCGCATGGAGAAGTTCAGGACGCTCATTGCAGATAATCTGGCGAACCTCGATGCGCTGGACGAACGGCTGCCCGTGCCTGTCCTGTTCTATCACAATGCACGTACACAAATCGTGCTGCTCCTGCTTGGGCTGGTTTCTTTTGGTACACTCGGTCTGACGTTGTTCATAGGCAATATCGCACTGGTAGGTGGGCTGCTTGGCGGTGCGCAGTTGATCGGTTATTCCCCCTGGCTTGTATTTGTTACCGGCATCCTGCCGCACGGGCTTTTTGAACTGTCGGCATTTTTCCTTGCCACAGCTGCAGTGTTGAAAGTGGGAGCGCAACTTGTTACGCCTCAACCTGATAAAAGCCTTGGAGAGATCTTGTTGCTTTCGCTTGCAGACTGGTGTCGTGTCTTTGTGGGAATTGTCCTGCCGCTTCTTGCGATTGCGGCCCTGGTTGAGATCTATATAACACCCCAATTGATTAAACTGGCATTTTCACCATATCCATAATCATGAGTTTCCAATGCCGAAAGTCATCATCCTTGGTTCTTCGAATGCAGTGCCGTCCATAGACCATGAGAACACCCATCTCGTGATCGTGGGTGAGGAGCGTACCATCCTGGTGGATTGTGTGAGCAATCCGGTTGTGCGTCTCGAACAGGCCGGGGTGGACTTCAATAGTCTGACAGATATTGTGATCACGCACTTCCATCCCGATCACGTTTCGGGGGTTCCGCTCCTGCTGATGGACATGTGGCTGATGGGGCGTACCAAGCCGCTCAATATCTATGGTTTGCATTACACGATGGATCGCCTGGAGAGACTGATGGGATTTTATGGCTGGAATGAATGGCCCAATTTCTTCTCGGTTGGTTTTTATCGCCTGCCTGAGTCGGAAATGGCCTACGTGCTTGACTGCGATGAGTTCAACGTCCGTTCATCGCCTGTCCACCACATGATCCCGACGATTGGCTTACGCGTGGAATGCAAGAATCCAGGGAAGATCCTTGCGTACTCTTGTGATACCGAGCCATGTGAACAAACGGTTCGCCTGGCGGATGGAGCGGATATCCTTATCCACGAGGCGGGGGGCGCGTCGTATGGACACTCGTCGGCAGAACAGGCAGGGGAGATTGCCACGAAGGCTGAAGTCGGTAAACTGATTTTGATCCACTATCCGACGGGACGCTTCGCCAACGGGGATCTTGCTGCAGAAGCCGGCAAAACCTACAAGGGCGAAGTGATCATCGCCAGGGATTTCATGACAATTGAGTTGTAAAAAATCCCCCTCTCCCAAGGGAAGAGGGGTTAGGGGAAGCTTACCAGCCGTTGATATACGGCTCCCATTCCCGGTAATCATTCAAATGCCTGCCAAAAATGTACACGGCGCTGGCAGGCGGCTCTTTCGGGATACGCAGCAGCCGCATGTGGACCTCTTCTGCTTTGCGCCCGCCTTTGCGGTGGTTGCAGTGCGGGCAGGCCGCTACAACATTTGTCCAGATGTGCTGTCCACCCATGTGCCGTGGTGTCACATGATCCACTGTCAGATTACCGTCGCGCTTTCCGCAATACTGACAGGTATAATTATCGCGGCGAAACACTTCGCGGCGTGTTAGTTTGACGTGTGGGCGCGGCCGATGGATCTGACTCTCCAGCCGGATGACCGAAGGCCGGGGCAGCAGTTGTTTGACCGTCCGAATGTGTCCACGCCCGTTGACGACCATATCTGCTTTGCCCGCCAGGAGCAGGCTGACGGCCCGTCGCGTGGTACAAACATTGATCGGTTCAAAATTGGCATTCAACACTAAAACCGGCTCATGCATACTGCCTCTATAACAGGCACGATTATACTGCTGATTATTTGAATTCGTAAAATCGTCTCCGGGCTATGTTATGAAACTGTCATAGGAGCGCAAATGAAGGTATTGATTGCAGGCGGGTCAGGCTTTCTCGGCACGGCTCTCAGGACCTCGCTCGTAAAAGATGGTCATGATGTTTTCACCCTGACGCGCCGCCCATCGAAGGGTTCGAGCGAAATCCAGTGGGATGGAACAACGACCAATGGGTGGGGGCATCGGATAAACGACATGGATGCAGTGGCAAATTTAACGGGATTTGGATTGGAACATTGGCCCTGGACACGAAAACAGAAGCAGAAGTTCGTCCATTCACGCGTCCTGCCGGGACTGGCGCTGGTTTCCGCTATCCAGAGCGCGACGCGCCGCCCGCGCGTTTTCCTGCAGACCTCCGGTATCAACCGTTACGGCTTGCGCGGCGAAGGACTCGCGGACGAATCCACGCCCCCGGCCGGTGACTTTCTCGCTCAGCTCACCGTCCAATGGGAGGACGCGACAAAATCCATCGAGGAGCTTGGCGTACGCCGCGCGATCGCCAGAAACGCCGTGGTGCTTGCCCGGAACGACGGCTTGTTCCCACTGATGGCACTCGCGCCACGCCTCTTCCTCGGCGGGAATTTTGGCGATGGCAAACAAGCCATGCCGTGGATCCATATCGCTGATCAGACGAAAGCCATGCGCTTTCTGCTGGAGAACGAAAACGCCCATGGCCCATTCAATTTGATCGCTCCAGAACCTGCCTCGAACGCCGAGTTTATGCATGCTGTCGCGAAAGCATTGCATCGTCCGTATTGGTTCCATGTTCCCGGCTTTTTGCTGAAACTGGTGTTGGGTGAGATGAGTGTTCTCTTAACTGAAGGGCGCTATTCCCAGCCCAAACGTTTGATAGAATTGGGCTTCGAGTTTCAATTTGGTAAACTGGAAGATGCGATGGAAGATTTGTTAGTTCGAAAAATTACCCGGTAAGTCTGGCATTTAGCCAGACTCAAGTAACTACACAGGAGATCCCATGAAACACATACTGATTTTGGCTTGTCTGCTTCTGTCTGCCTGCAATCTGTCCGGCGTGCCGCCTCAGCAGGTTTCCACCGGACCTACAGCCTACATCGACCCGTCCTATCCCACCATGGAATCCGCCCCGGTCACCCTGATGCAGACCTCCAGCGGCATCGAAGTCCGCGCGGACCGCGCCTGGCGGGATGGCAAACAAGTGAATGCGGAAGTGTGCTTCACACTGCTGGACGCCTCCGATTGGTCCATTTGGAGCGCGAGCCTGCAATACCCAGGCGGATCAATTATCGATTTTGGCTCGACTATGCTTAGCTTGCAGGAGCCTGTAGAGGGGAAATCCGGTCTGCGCTGCGATACCCTTTCCTTCCTCAACGTTCCGCCCGATGCAGATCTTTCCAATATGGTGATCACGATCGATGCCATTGCTGCGCAACCGCGTGCCGAGGATTACTGCATGATCTACATGCCAAAGATCCAACAGACGCTGGGCGAACGCGGCATCGCCATCACACTCGATTGTGCGGATGTCAATGGGGTGCAGACAATGCAAATCGCAAGCAAACCAGACACGATGTCGCAGGAGGAAGCGGAGCAGATCGTCTACAGTGAGGAGTTCTACACGGTCAAAGGTCCCTGGTCATTTACGTTCAATCTTGGGCAGTGACATTTTCCACAGGACTGCTTTGCGTGTATAATCGGCGCATGTCTGATTCCAGGTTCGCTGGCAAATATTATTATTACACCCACACTTAATTTGCGATGGTGTGTACCAAACGCGCCCACCATCGCGGGCGCGTTTTTGTTTGTTAATTTTTGGAGTGATGGAGCTTGCTCCATCCCGTCGGCAAGCCGACGGACTCCATAAGGAGGTATGAGGTGAACATCGAAGAACAGGTTGAATTGCTCATGCAGGGCACGGAATATGGCGATGAAGAATTAAAGAAGGCAATGGCCGGTGAGTTGCGTCAGAGATTAGTCGATGCACAAACAGAGGGCAGACCTTTGCGGGTGTATTGCGGTTTTGATCCTACTTCGACGGACTTGCATCTTGGGCATACCATCCCCATGCGCAAATTGCGCCAATTCCAGGATCTGGGGCACGATGTAACATTTCTGATCGGCAGCTACACCGCACTGGTTGGTGACCCCTCCGATAAGAATAAAGCCCGTCCAATTCTGACCGAAGAGCAGGTTGCCCACAACGGCCAGACCTACGCCGAGCAGGCCTTCCGTGTGCTCGATCGCGAGAAGACAAAGGTCCGCTATAACGGTGAGTGGTTAAGTAAATTAACGCTTCTCGATTTGATCCGTTTGGGCCAGAATTTCACAGTGCAACAGTTCTTAGCACGCGATAATTTTGCCAAACGTTTCGACGCAGGTGAGCCTATCTTTTTGCAGGAAACATTCTACTCGTTGATGCAGGGCTACGACGCTGTGGCCATGCAGACTGACGTTCAGGTTGGAGGCTCAGAGCAGTTGTTCAATATCATCGTCGCGGGGCGTAAGCTGCAGGAGGCGCTGGGACAAAAACCTCTGGTGGGGGTCACGATGGGCATCTTGCCCGGCACAGATGGCGTGCAGCGCATGTCCAAGTCAACGGGAAACATTGTGCCAATTAATACCGGTGCCGAGGATATGTATGGCAAGTTAATGTCCATCCCTGATTTTGCTATGGGTAAATACATGCGGCTTGTCACACGCTGGAGTCCACAGGAGATCGAGACGATTGAAAAGGAGATTGAGTCTGGTAAATTGCACCCGCGCGATGCAAAGATGAGGATCGCGTTTGAGATCACGAGTATCTTTTACAGTGATTCGGATGCTCAAAAAGCACAGGATGCTTTTGTGAAGACCTTCCAGCAAAAAGAGGTGCCTGACGAAATGCCTGAATATGAATTGCAATCAGGTCAGACGGTGCTGGATGTGATCCTGGCTGCCAGGCTGGTCACCAGCAAGAGCGAAGCGCGGCGTCTCTTCGACCAGCGCGGGGTCCGGTTGGATGGAGAAACTATCGAACGGGGAGATATGGCATTTCCACATCCGGGTGTATTGCAGATTGGCAAACGAAAATTTTTAAAAGTGAAGTAATCTAACAAATGCGAAACGGACTAGTAAACTCACTAGTCCGTTTCCTCTTCTTCTCCTTTTTCAACCATGCTAAGGAAAATTTCGACGATCCTCGGGTCGAACATTTTCCCCGCACTTTTCCTGATGTATTCGATAACATCCTTGCGCGGCCAGGCTTGCCGATACGGACGATTCGACAGCAGCGCATCCCAGTTATCGACGACAGAGAAAATCCGCGCCGCCAGCGGAATTTGCTCTCCTTTCAATCCACGTGGATAACCACTCCCATCCCAATGTTCGTGATGGCAGTAGGGAATATCGAGGGCGCCGCGCAAGAAAGCAATCGGGGAGAGGAGATTGTAGGCATAGACAGGATGCTGACGCATTTCGGCCCACTCCTCCAGGGTCAGCTTGTCCTTCTTTTTGAGGATGTGATCGGGGACACCCATTTTCCCGATATCATGAAGCAGTACTCCGCGGTGGATGTTTACCAGTTCACTGTCTCCAATACCCATGTACCTTGCAAGACGCAGGGTCAACTCGGTGACGCGGCGCGTATGCCCCTCTGTTTCCCGGTCGCGCAGTTCGAGCGCGCGTGCCCAGCCCTCAAGCGTGATATCGTATGCCTGGATCAGTTCCTGATTGGAACGCTGTAAATTCTCGAATAACTGGGAGCCGTCTATCGCGATCGCGGCCTGACCTGCCAATGTGTGCAAAAACTCCATCCAATCGGGTGCGGGGGTAAGGAGTGTGCGATGGAAGACTTCGAACACCCCCTTGATCTGTCCTTTGACAATGAGTGGGATGCCAATATAGGACACAAATCCCTCGCGCTTGATGATTATTTCGTTGACGGCTTCCGGCGCGTTTTGAAGATCGGTGATAATGCAAGTCTGTTGCTTCACGATCACCTGACCGGCGAGCCCTTCACCGATCCGCACCTGTGGACGCGTGGGCGATGGAATATTGAAACCGACACCGGGTAGGTAGGTGACAATTTGCAGGTCAGGATGGTAGAGCCCGATGAGCACCGCGTCGACATTGAGATGGTTGAGAGTCTGGTCCATCAAAATGTTCAGGGTTAGGCGCAGGTCAAAGGAGGAAGCGATAGCCGTGTCAATGTCGCGCAGTGATGTCAATCTTCGAACTTGCCTCTGGCTTTGATCGTAAAGCTGTGAACGGTGGATCGAGTTGCCAGTGATTTCTGCCAGGATCGTCAGAAGATTAAGCTCCTCGGGAATCTGCTGTCCCTTTTCAATTTCGATCGCTAATACACCGACAGGCCCCGCAGTGGATTGAATGGGGATATATACTCCACCCAGCCCGGGTGGTATGCTCTCCCAGTTTCCTTCAAAAAGCAATGCGTCTTTCTTCAGATCAGGGGATATGTAGATTTTTCCGGTTCTGAATGTGTGACCAATGATTCCATGGGTCAAGCTTAATGACGCGTGTTTAAGCCCGGCTGTTATACCTTTTGCGAAGCGTTGTACAAGCCTGTTGTTAGTCTGATCGTACAGCCAAATGGCACCATGAGGCGTGTTGATCAATTGCAGTGCTTCGTTGAGCAGGATGGCAAGCATTTCATCAGGCGCTTGAGTCATGCGCAGGGATGTCGAAACGCGATTGATGACTTCCAGTTCCTTTAAACGACGTTGTGTCTCGTCATATAGTCGCGCGTTTTCGATTCCAACTGCTGCCTGGTTTGCAAATGCCATGGCCGTTTCAACGATTGCCTCATCATAGGTTCCGGGCTCATGGCTATCAAGCGTGATATAACCCATTACCCTGCCTCGGCTGACAAGCGGAATTGCCATCCAGCCATGTACCTGGAAAGCGCCTCCCCAGTTCTTGAAGCGTGGGTCCACTTGTGCATCCTGCAATATGACAGGGCGTCCCGTCTGTATCATGATCTGAAAAAACTCATCATCGGCCGGGAAGGTCAGGTTGGTAAGCTCAGTGGCGCGGGAGTTTCCGTGGGCCATGACAATCCGAAGCCGATCACCTTCATAAAAGAAAACACTTGCGCTGTCATAAGGAATGACTTGCTTAAGTGCGACAAGAATTTCTTTTACTACGTTATCGGGGTCCAGCGTTGATGAGATGACCGAGGCGGCCTGGCGTAATGTTTCTGCTTCCTGTCGCCGCTTTTGCTCAGATATGAACAGACGGCTGTTTTCAATCGCCGTTGCCGCGTGTGTAGCCAGCATCTCAAGCAGGGCCTGCTCTTCAAGATCATACGCATAGGACTTGTAGCTTTGAGCGGAGATCATACCGATGATATGGTCACTTATTCTCAGAGGTACGGCTACAACGGCTTGCACATGTTTGGATGATCCGAAGTGAAACACTTCCTGCTGTTCAATTTCCACATTGTTTTTCAGGATAAGACTCTGACCGTTGTTGATCACCAGCCCTGCCAATCCACTGGTGCCCGGTACTCTTTCCAGCTCAAAGCGTTCCCCCGCCTCAATGGTATATACGGGGATGTTTTCATCTCTCGTCTTGT
>DASTJG010000398.1:0-7387 GCA_035716785.1 Anaerolineales bacterium | reverse complement strand
GCGGCATGGGCATGACGCGCGCCCAATCCGGCAGGTCGGTGTTTGCCAGTGGCAGTCCATATTCTTCAAGAAGTTCTTTGACATCCGGGCCCAAAAACGGAAGGTTATGGACCGTCACGAGCGAGGAGACACGCCGCGTCTTTTCATTCCAGCGCTTCACCAGATTGCCATAGGCAGCGAGCGCGGTGTGCCAGTCATTCGCGTGGATAACATTCGGCTCCCAATTGATCTGGCGCGGCAATTCGAGAGCCGCCAGCGAAAAGAACGTATATTTCTCAGCGTCTAATTTATTATTGGATGAATAGACAGAACCGCTCGAGCGGATCGGATCGCCGTTGAGGAAGTAAACAGGCATGCCATCCAGCACACCTTCGAACGCCTCCACCTGGACCTCGGTCTTGCCGCGCTGGATCGAATAGATCCCCACCGCCTTCAGCCCATCCGACCGGATCACCGAATGCTGTGGCAGGACAAGCCGAACATCGAGTTTGATTTCATCATTTGAGAGCGCACGCAAGGCGCGCGGGAGGGTGCCTGCCACATCGCCAAGTCCCCCCACTTTTACAAAAGGTTCTGCTTCCGCCGCTAGGAAAAGTATATTGATGGTTTGAGGCATACACTAATTGTACAACGAAAATCAGGAGGGCCTTGGGTCAATTTGGAACATTGTTGCTTTTCCTGGTTATGATAGGATTCACGTGCAATGACAGAATACATCTGGCGCGTAAAGACGCGTTTGCCCGAACGATATATGACACTTTGTAAAGTCCTCGTCCGTGGGAAAATGAACACCTGCCTGGTTGAATTTGAGGATGGCTACCGGGTGACCACCAGCCGAAATTATGTGATGAGGCAGGAAACCTGGCAGAAAAGGCAGGCAAACCAATCTCTGAAAAACTTGGATGCATCTGAAGACATTTAGCCGCGAATCCCCGGCACCCCCGGCACTGAACCGCCGGGGCGGTGTGGCACGAATCGTTTAAACAATCTGTGAAATGCGTGGCTACTCTCTTAAAACAAAAAGGGCGAACATCGCGCGAAGCGCAGTCCGCCCCTATGAGGGTGCCTGATGGGTTTCGAACCCACAACATCGTGAGCCACAGTCACGCGCTCTGCCATTGAGCTACAGGCACCGTACATCCTGCCTAGCAGGACGGGCAATATTTTACCACAGTCAACGGAGTTTCAGCACCGCCAGGGTTTCTCCATCCAGCGTCTCGCCGGGTTCCACAAATCCGAGGCTGGCATACAACTTGCGCGCGACTTCATTCTCAGGCTCGTAGCTGATCCCCACATTTTTGATCCGCTCGTCTTCCCGAAAGCGTTCCAGGACCAGTTGCATGATCTCACGGCCATGGCCCTTGCCCTGGAACTGTTGGTCTACCATTAAGCGCATGATGAATGCCTGAAAGCGCGAATGACCAAAATTAAAGCAGTACATCACAAAACCGACGGGTTGACCATCCATATAGGCGCCAAACGGATAAAAGTCCCAGTGACCTTCATCTTCAAAGCCAAATTGTGCTTCGGCAATGGAATACAGATTTGAAGCCACAAAATGGGTTTGATCGTCACCCACCTTGAGCTTGATCAATGCCTTCCAATTCTGGGCTGTGACGGGCTGTAATTCCACCGGCGCTCCTAACCAACGATTGTGCGGATCTGATCGACCAGCGCTTCACGCGCGACCGAGACCTGCTCGCCGCTAATTAGATTTTTCACCGCCACCTGGCCTTTTTCTATCTCGTCCGGTCCGAGCACAAGCGTGACCCTGGCACCGATGCGGTCGGCGTATTTGAATTGCTTCGGCAGCTTGGCGGCTTCGGGATAACACACCACGTTCAACCCGGCGCGGCGCAACTCGCTGGCAAGCTTGAACGATTCAGGCATCCGGTCCTGATCGAACACGGTCACAAAGACCGGTGCAGGATTGACATTCAAATCCTCGGGCAGCAAGCCATATTTTTTCAGGATCAGGGTAATCACAACGTCGCCCATCGCAAAACCAACCGCCGGGACAGGGTCCCCACCCACATCGCTGGTAAGATTATCGTAACGTCCCCCGCCCCCCGCGGAACGCCGGATATCCCCTTCCACTTCCCAGGCCTCGAACACCGTACCGGTGTAATATAAAAGTCCGCGCATAATGGACGCATCGAATTCAAAGTACTGACGGAAACCCAATGCCTCGATCACGGCAAAGAAACGTGTCAGGTCCGCAGATTGCTTCCACAAATTCCTGTCAGCCAGCATTTCCTTCAAGTTGGTGGTCTGCTCGGAGGACAGCCCAATGTCCTTTCCATATTCCATCCATGCTTCAGGCGTCATCTTATCGCGGCGGTCGATCCAGGAGGAGACTTTAGGACGCTGCTCCACCGGGATATTGAACGCGTCGAAGCGATCATCGATCAGGCGGCGGTTATTGACCTTGATGATGACCTGCTGCGCGGTTAGTCCGACCCGCTCCAGGAACGTAGCCAGGACTCCTGCGTTCTCCGCATCTGCCTCCGGCGTGCTGGTTCCCAGCATATCGACATTCCATTGGAAGAATTCGCGCGTGCGGCCCTTTTGCGGGCTCTCATAGCGCCAGAACGGACCAAATGACCACCAACGCACTGGGAAACTCAGTTCGTTCTGCTTCTGCGCGATCATGCGTGCCAGGCTCGGCGTGAGCTCGGGTCGCAGCGTGATCTCAGAACCGCCGCGGTCGGTGAAAACATATGACTGTTCCTTGACCAGTTCCTCCCCTGACTTTGCTGCATACAGTTCGAGCGATTCCAGGATCGGCGCTTCCCATTCCTGATAGCCAAATGACTCCGCCACCGCGCGCATCTGGTTATACAGCCAGATACGCATCGCCATTTGCTCGGGATAAAAATCTCGGGTACCTTTTACGGGTTGAATAACTTTTTTCATCAATGCTCCTAGTCTCGATACACCACTCGCCAAAATTCAGCGATTGAATTTTAGTTTCTTTTTGGTATAATTTTTTATCTGTAGTAGCGACTTCGCGAAGCACCCCCGAGGGGTCAGTCGCTCAAGCACAGACGACTAAAGTCGTCACTACTTTGAGGAGAAACAAATGGAAATCAATTATCAGGAAACTTCGAAAGACCTGCTCACCCGCATCGACATTCACGAGAAATATGGTTCCGCCAACATCGACCAGTGGACAAACGATCTGCTCAAGCCACAAGCCGACATGAGCATTCTCGATATTGGCTGCGGCGCCGGCAAGTTATGCTTCCTGTTCGACGATTATACTAAAGGTATGGCAAAAATCACGGGTGGTGACTTCTCCGAAGAACTTCTGGATAAGGCCCGCGCGAAGAGCAAGGAGCGCGGTTCGAATATCGAATTTCAATATTTAGACTTCAACAAACCATTCGATTTTGCAGATAACACTTTCGATCTCTGCACGAGCGCCTTCGCGATCTATTACGCCTCCAACCTGAACTTCACATTTGGTGAGGCCCATCGGGTGCTCAAACCCGGCGGACGGCTTTTCGTCTCCGGTCCTCTCCCCGAGAATAAGCAGATGTTCTACGACATCATCAAGGAAGCGACCAATGCCACCATCCCGCCCATGCCAGGTTCCTCACGTTTCAAGGGCGAGATCTTCAACACCATCGACAAGATCTTTGCCAAGACTGAACTACACAAATTCGAGAACCACCTCACCTTCCCGGAGGTCGCGCCGTTCATCGAGTATGTTCGTGCTTCGCTAAGCGAGGATCGCAAACTTTGGACATCCATGTTCAATGGAAAGGAAGAATACGAAGCCTTGATCGGCAAGATCACCGATGTGGCTACACGCTGGTTTGGGCGCGAGGGCAAGCTGGTGATGACCAAAGTGGTTGGTGGGATTTTGGCGACGAAATAATTTCGTCATTGCGAGAAGCCGCAGAGCGGCGACGAAGCAATCTCAATATTAGTAAGCATGGATTGCTTCCCGCAGGCTCGCAACGACATTTTATGATGAGGAGAGAGAGAATTATGAATAGCAAACTGATCGACCTTAGCCATGAAGTGGAACATGGCATGATCACATACAAGGGACTCCCCGCGCCGATCATCTGCGACTTTCTTTCGAGGGAAGAATCCCGCAAACACTACGCCGCAGGGACCGAGTTCAACATCGGCAAGATCGAAATGGTCGCCAACACCGGAACCTATGTGGATAGTCCCTTTCATCGCTTCGCAGATGGCATCGACCTCTCCGAGCTTCCGCTGGAGTCGCTGGTTGATCTGGAAGGGCTTGTCGTTCATGCCCAGGAGTTTGGGCGTGCGATTTCAGCCCAAGCGTTTCAAGGGCTGGATATAAAGGGCAAGGCTGTATTGGTCCACACGGATTGGTCACGTCACTGGCGCACAGACCAATACTTCGAGGGTCATCCTTTCCTCACCAGAGACGCGGCAGAATATTTAGCGGAAGCCGGCGCGGCGTTCGTCGGCATCGACACGTACAACATCGACGACACCACCGATGGCACGCGGCCTGTTCATACGATCCTATTGGGCAATCGCATTCCCATCTGCGAGCACATGTGCGGATTGGAACATCTTCCCGACCGCGGTTTCCGCTTCCACGCCGCGCCGGTGAAAGTCAAAGCCTTTGGAACGTTCCCTGTGCGCGCCTATGCAGTATTGGACAAATAAATAACCATGAATTTCTTTGGCAAGCGAGTCCTTTTCCTTGGTGCACATCCTGACGACATTGAAATAGGATGCGGTGCGCTTTTGCATAACATCGTTAACCAGACGGAAATATTGTGCATTACACTTTCTGATAACCAGAAAAACCCTGATCTAAAAAACGTGAAATGGGAGCACTACCAGGCAATGGCGGTACTGGGCATACCGGAAGAAAAGATCGTGTTCGGTCCGTTCACGACGCGTGTCTTCCCCGATGCCCGGCAGGAGATCCTGGAATACTTCCTCCAGCTTCGCAGAAAATTCAATCCTGACCTGATCTTTGTCCATTCAAAACAGGATATCCACCAGGATCACCTCACGATGACCGAGGAAGCTCTGCGTGCCTTTCGCGGCATCACTGTTTTGGGCTTTGACGTTGTCCGCTCTTCGTATGGGTTCTTCCCGCACTTTTTGGTCGAGGTGACGGAAGAAGATGTGAACAAAAAGATCGAAGCGCTGTCGTGTTACGAGACGTATCGCGACCGGTATTACTTCAACAGCGAGCTGACACGTTCCATCATGGTTCGCCACGGTGCACTGGCAGAGCGGCCGTTTGCCGAGGGCTTCGACATTTTACGAATCGTAGGCCAGTTCGGGAATTGTTTGTAAAAAAGAAAGAGGAAAGATCTCAGCCAATCTTTCCTCTTTCTGCAGGAGTCATTCCTTCGGAATTCCTATCTGTATCATTCCATCCACCACCTTTACTGGGTACGCGGGGACATCGACCACCACCGGTAGCTGCACGGCTTTACCTGTGCGCACATCGAACTCGCCGCCATGCCGCGGGCAGACGATGTTATAGCCTTCCAGGTCTCCGTCACCGAGCGGACCATCGTCGTGGGTGCAAACGTCGGCAATTGCAAAGAACTGGTCGGCGATGTTGAAAATGACGATCGACCTGGACTCCACTTCGATGAACAGCCGCTCCCCATTGGGAAGTTCGGAGGCAGGAGCGATTTCCAGATATTCAACTTTCGAATCTTCCACCTGAGTGTAATTGAACATTTTTACTCCACCAAACTATCGCTTGCTTCTCCCAACCCATAGACACCTGCCTTCAATACCTTGAGTGAAAGCAAGGCGCATTTCAAGCGCACGGGACCCAGGTCGATGCCAAGCATGTCAAGGATATCCTGCTTATTCAGTTGCTTCACTTCTTCGACAGGCTTGCCAATGATGGATTCAATCAACAAGTCGGCGGAGGCTTGCGAGATCGCGCAGCCATGCCCGTCGAAGCGCGCATCGGTGATCCGGCCGCTTTCATCGGTGCGCAGCGTGATCTCGATGTGGTCGCCGCACAACGGATTATTGTCCGCGAACTGGATATCATGCGGGTCAAGACGCCCGCGATAACCGGGGTTTTTATAATGCTCGATGATGACTTCGCGATAGAGATCGTCCATATTCATCTTCCCATTCGGTGGTCGAGTAGTCCGACTGTTCGCCGAGGGCGTATCGAGACCACCAGTAAGCAAAATGCTTTTGGTTATGTATTGGTCTCGATACGGCGGAAAAGCACCGCCTACTCGACCAACGGATTATCCAAACAATTCTTTGACCTTATAAATTCCATTGATGAGCAGGTCAACTTCATCTTTTGTATTGTAAAGATAGAAGCTGGCACGTGAGGTCGCCGGGATACCAAATTTTTCATGCAAGGGCTGAGCACAGTGATGTCCCGCGCGGACGGCGATCCCATCCTTGTCCAGGATCTGTGCAACATCATGCGGGTGGACGCCTTCCAGCGTGAAGGCAGTCACGCCTCCCTTGTGCTGCGCGCTGGGACCGAACACCTTCACGCCTGGGACCTCTTCCAGTCGCTCAAGCGCATACTCGGTGATCTCATGCTCGTGTGCAGCGATCGCGTCCATACCCACCGCGGAAAGATAATCCACTGCCGCGCCAAAACCGACCGCTTCCGCGATGGCGGGAGTCCCGGCTTCGAATTTATAGGGCAGGCTGTTCGGACGGAAGGAACGAAGCTTGACTTCCTTGATCATGTCCCCACCGCCTAAAAACGGAGGCATGGATTCGAGCAGCTCCATTTTTCCATACAACACGCCAATGCCGGTCGGACCGCACATCTTGTGTGCGGAAAAAGCCAGGAAGTCCGCGTCGAGGGCTTGCACATCCACACTGAAATGCGGCACGGACTGCGCCGCGTCCACCACGGTTACCGCGCCGGCTGCATGGGCCAGGCGGATGATCTCGGCTGCAGGGTTGATCGTGCCAAGGACGTTGGACATGTGTGTAAACGAGACCAGCTTCGGGCCGCGCGCTAGAAGCGTCTTGTAGGCTTCCAAATCCAATAAGCCATCTTCTGTGACTGGAATGAAGTCCAATCCAATGCCGCATTCCGACTGGAGGATATGCCACGGCACCAGATTGGAGTGATGCTCCATTTCAGTGAGAATCACCAGGTCGCCCGCTTTCAGGTTCGCGCGCGCCCACGAATACGCAACGAGGTTGATCGACTCGGTGGTATTGCGCGTGTAAATGATTTGATGAGCAGATGGCGCATTGACGAAGCGCGCGATCTTCACACGTGCCTGCTCATACATTGCTGTCGCCTCTTCGGCAAGCGTATGAACGCCGCGATGGATGTTCGCGTTCGAGCGGCGGTAGAAATCGTTCATCGCTTCGATGACTGCCAGAGGTTTCTGCGACGTCGCCGTGGAATCAAGATAGACCA
>DASTJG010000397.1:0-6403 GCA_035716785.1 Anaerolineales bacterium | reverse complement strand
AATTGGTCTTATGATTTTCGTTACTGGTCTTCCAGCCCGACGAAAGGACTGGAAGACAAAGCTATACTAGCCAAGCTAGTATAGCGTAGGATTTCATCAGCGTCAAAGATGACCGCTATTACTTGATCAGACGAATTCCCGGAGTGGATTCTTTCCCTGCAAATGGCCATTGCGTAAGGATTTGCTGGTTCAGTCTTTCAAAGTGACATGACAACGATTCGCTTCTTTTCTACCCTGGTCCTGTCTGCCGTTTTACTGGCTGCGTGCGCCCCTGAGTCTGCTCCCACGAATCCTCCGCCCACAGCGACAGAGACTCGTACCCTGACCCCTGACACCTTAACACCTGAACCTACAGCGCCTGCCGAAGCGACGGCCCTTCCCGTCGCCACCTCGCGCGGCCCCGAATTACATGCCACCGATCCCACCACGGTCAGCCTGGCTTCAGGCGGATTGCAGTTCGTGGAATTCTTTCGCTTTACCTGAAGCACCTGCCGCGCGATGGCGCCCATGGTCCATGGGCTCGAAGCAAAATATTTTGGCAGGATCAAGTTCACCTATCTCGATGCCGATGATTCCCGCACGTTCGATTTCCAGCGCGAGCTTGGCTTTGTTTACCAGCCTGAAGTGTACCTGCTCGACGCAGAGGGAAATGTGCTGCAAAAATGGGTGGGCTTTACCACGGAAGAGCAGTTTGAAGAAGTGTTCGCTCAATATCTCCAATAGCAAGGCTCACAATCAACGCAACATGCTTATGGTTTGGATCGAAGCTGCAATCGTTTCCATACCAAGATAAATCACCAGTGCCAGGGCAAACCACCACCATGCGCGGGCTTTTCGAATGAAGGGATCTTTGGCGCCCACTACGACTGTTTTTGCAGCCTTATCACCGATCCGCTGCAACAGTGGTTCTTTCATGCTTGCATAGGCAGGAATTCCGAACAGCAGACCGTCGATATAGCGCAGCAATGCGCGGATACAAGCTGCTCCGAAGGTGCAATGTCGCCCATCCTCCATGAGCACGCGCATGCTCAGGATCAGTTTCCCGGGTGTCGCGCCGTACAGCCACTCGAAGATAATAAAGTAGAGAGTGGATGTTACGAAGCCGATCAGGAAATCGATCCCGCGCGTCCCTTGCTCGGCAAAGACTAATTCCTGCCCCAGGATGCTAAAAACAATCCCAATGATGATCCCTATGAAAAGGGATATCACGATCGTTACGACCCAAATCACAATTACATCGATCACGTAGGCTGCCGCGCGCACACCAAACCCCTTTCCGGCTGCCTGGCGTGTTGCTTCCGGCAATGCTGTCCCAGCTATGTTCATGATCTGCCTCCTTCTCTATGTGCGAAAATCGATGGTTATACTTTCAGTATTTTATTGGTTTCTTTTTTCCATGATCCAAATCATCATGGGGCTGCTCTCATTATTGAATTCGGCACAGGCATAATCCCCGTACAACGTCTTGACCTTGAACCCGGCAGTTTCAACCAGTTCTTCAAACTCGTCCCTGCCCGACAGACGAAAGTGAAGTTCCATGAGCTTCTTCGATCTCATAACTCCACTGGCATCATATTCTTCATAAAATTGTAACGCCTCAACCACTTGAGGATCCTCGGCACTGAAATTTTCCAGGGTCCAGAGGAGTAGAGCACATCTATCATCGAGTGAGTAGGTACGAACAAGCCGCAACTGGCCGTTGACTGCTTGTTTTCTCATCACGGGGTTGCCCAATGTACAGATGAACGTACCACCCGGAGATAGATGTGTATGGATGTGCTCAAGTGCCCTGCGTTGGTCCTGCGGGGACGTGATGTGGGCAAACGAGTGGAACGGGATGATGACCATGTCGAACTTCTTTGGAAGATCCAGCTCGCAAATGTCCATTTGATAAACATCTGCCTGTAATCCCTTTTGTGCGAGTTTCTCTCGCAAAATGGCATTCGACCCGGCGGAGAGATCCACACAGGTCAGCCTGGTGCCCGCCTCCAGCAGGGGAATGGACACCCTGCCTGTGCCCGACATCAATTCCAGGACTTCTCCTTTCGACTTAGTCACTTCGTTGACGAAGAAATCGATATCGAAGGTCGCCGGGACATAGATATCATACAAGTTGGCAACGGGATCGTAGTCGTTGATTTTCATTTCAAACCACCTTGTGTTGAGAGTGTATTAAGTATAGCATCGTTGGCAGTCCCTTTCCTGTCCCTGTCTTGTTTTATAATCGCATACATGTTTACTCCAGAATTAGAGGTTCGCATTCTTGTTTTCGCAGCCGGGCTGATTACCGTTATCCTGACTCTCTCCTCTGCGATCGCCACATTTGTCCTGCCGCGGGCAGCGCGTAGCCAGCTCAATCGGATCGTCTTTGGGCTGTTGCGGCGCATCATCAAGTTCATTTTCCACTTTGTCAAAAGCTATGGGCGTCGCGATACGATCATGGCGTACTATGCACCGGTAGGATTACTCCTCCTGCTGCCCACCTGGTATCTATTGATTTTGGTGGGATACGCTGCCATGTACTGGGCGTTGGGTGTAGGAGATCTGTTTGCCGTTTTTCGCTTGAGTGGGTCGTCCTTGTTTACACTGGGATTTGATATTTCCAAAACACCGATTGTTACCGTCTTTGCTTTTTCAGAGGCGATGTTTGGACTGATGATGGTCGGTTTGTTGATCGGTTACCTGCCGACGATGTATTCTGCTTTTTCGCGGCGGGAGCAGGCAGTTAACCTGCTCGAGGTGCGTGCAGGCAGTCCGCCCTCGGCGCTGGAGATGCTTTTGCGCTTCCACCGTAATCATGGGCTGGATAACTTATCCGATTACTGGAAGATCTGGGAAGCCTGGTTTGCTGATGTCGAGGAAAGTCATACCACTCTCCCTGCGCTGATCTTTTTCCGCTCGCCAAGACCGGAAAATTCCTGGGTCACCGCGGCAGGGACGGTCCTGGACGCGGCTGCCATCACATTATCGGCAATCGAGATCCCCTATGAAGTTTCCGCCGCGCTCTGCCTTCGCGCCGGTTTTCTTGCTTTCCGCCGTGTTGCAAATTACTTCGACATTCCCAATCCTCAGGACCCTCATTATCCAGCAACAACGATCTGTGTTGGACGTCATGAATTTGACGAAGTGCTAAACCAACTTACGACCGCGGGATTGCCCGTCAAAGCAGACCGTGAACAGGCCTGGCGCGATTTCGCGGGGTGGCGCGTCAACTACGACCGCGCCCTGATCCTGTTATGCGGGCTTGTCATGGCGCCTCGAGCCTCCTGGTCCAGCGACCGCGCCCCGAAATTCGATCTTCCGCCTATAATGATTCTCAAGAAGCATAAACTTCTTGCCGGTGAAAAGAATATATGACCATCATCACACTCACGACTGATTTCGGACTCCGCGATGGTTTTGTGGGCACCATGAAGGGGGTGATCTACAGCATTGCTCCGGAAACGAAAATCGTCGATATCAGTCATAGCATTGCACCGCAAAATATTCAGGAAGGCGCGTTCATTCTCTCGCGCGCGGCGCCATTCTTCCCTACTGACACGATCCACATTTTTGTTGTAGATCCGGGAGTTGGTACACAGCGACGCCCACTGGCGGCACGGCTGGGCGAGCATTACTTTGTCGGTCCGGATAACGGGATGTTGACTCCGCTCATCGACGATGCCGAACAAAGTAAGAAAGAAGTTGAATTTGTTCATTTGAACAACCCCAAATACTGGCTGCCGAAGGTTAGCCTCACTTTTCATGGACGCGATGTCTTTGCTCCGGTGGGTGCCCATCTGGCGAATGGCGTTTCGTTAGCCGCTTTGGGACCTCGACTCAATGACCCGGTTCGCATCGAATTGCCTCATCCCGAAAAAACGGATACCGGCTGGACCGCGCACATCACCGGGATCGATGTGTTCGGCAACCTGACGACCGACCTGCCTGCCTCCGCTCTTCAGGGCCGGATCGACATCCTGGTCCGCCTGCGAGGATGCGAGGTGGATGGGATCGTAAAATCCTATGGTCACAAGCAGCCCGGCGACCTGATCGTTCTCATAGACAGTGAAGACCGCCTTGAAATTGCAGTCGTCAATGGCAGTGCTGCTCAGAAACTGGGCGCGAGTGTCGGGGATGTGGTGGAAGTGATCTATCGATGATTTGTTTTATAATGTGCCCAACTTACAAAGTGCCGCACGCCTTTGGCGTAAGTAAACTTAAAGTTTAAGTTTTGGCTTGCAAAACAATAAAGTTTACTTATTAATGAGACAAGCGGTAGCCCCATAGGAAAATGTATGCCCGAATCCCCGTTGGTGATCGAAGATCTGTCGTTCCAATACCGAACTCGACCTGAACCAGCCATTGAGAATATTTCGTTCGGACTGAAACCCGGGGAAATGCTCCTGATCGCAGGCTCCAGTGGCTGTGGCAAGACCACTCTGGCGCGCTGCATCAATGGTTTGATTCCACGTTCCTATCGTGGAAAACGCGATGGCAGGGTGTTGCTGCATGGCAAAGATGTCGCTGAAATGCAGATCGCCGATATGGCGCAAACCGTGGGGACTTTATTGCAGGACCCTGAACGCCAGATCGTGGCAAGCAATGTCTATAACGAAATTGCCTTTGGACCGGAGAATTTAGGCTTGCCGCGCGACGAGATTATTGCGCGCGTGGAACAGGCCATGAAACGCCTGAAGATCGAACATCTTTTTGAGCGCGAGACGTTCAACCTCTCGGGAGGTGAGAAGCAGAAGGTGGCGTTGGCCGGTCTGCTGGCCATGAACCCATCCATTCTGCTGCTGGACGAACCGCTTGCCTCGCTCGACCCTGCTTCGGCCTACGAAGCGTTGGATGTGTTCCGCAGCCTGGCCGATGAAGGGAAGACGGTTGTGCTGATCGAGCATCGTGTGGAGGACGCGATCGCAGCCCGCCCGGACCGCCTGCTTTACATGGAAAGTGGGCAGGTCAAATATCTGGGCCCCATCAAAGATTTGCCAACTGCGATCAACCACCGTGAGGTCAAACTCCCTGCGGAGTGGGTAGTGAAACGAGTCCGGGAGGCGGGGGAAAAGATCGGTAAAACGGGACCAACCTCAAAAGTGGAAAGGGGCGAGCCGCTAGTTATCTTTGAGAACGTGGATTTCCGTTACAGCGACGAAACGCCGTTCATTCTGCAAAATGTCAATCTCACTGTTAATCGCGGCGACTTGATCGCGGTGTTGGGACCCAATGGCGCGGGAAAGTCCACCTTGGTCAAACATGCGATTGGATTGCTCAAGCCAACGAGCGGACAGGTGCTGGTCGAAGGCAAGGACACACGCAGCATGAGCGTGGCCCAGATCGCGCGCGTGCTCGGTTATGTGTTTCAAAGTCCCACGCACATGCTTTTTGCGCCGACCGTGCGCGAGGAACTGGAGTTTGGTCCCAGGAATCTGGAATTCAAAAAAGAATTGATGCAGGAAGCGGTGACGCAAAGCGTTTCCACCGTCAATCTGAACGGGCTGGAAGAATACCCTCCGCTAGGTCTTTCGTTTGGGCAGCAGAAACGCACGACGATCGCGGCCGTGCTTGCCATGCGCTCGAAGATCATGATCATGGATGAGCCAACAGCCGGGCAGGATTACGCCAATTACACTCACTTCATGAATGCCATGTGCCGCTCATCCGCAGAGGGGGCGCAGTCGCTGGTGGCAGCGAATTTCGCGGCGACCCTGTTTATCACCCACGATCTCGACTTGGCCGTGACCTATGCCAACCGTGTTCTGCTGGTCGGTGACAAGCACATTGTTGCGGATGGCCCGCCGGAGGAAGTGCTCAAGGATTTTGACCTGTTGAGGCGCTACCGTGTCCGCCCGACCTCGCTTCTGCGTCTCAACCTGGACCTGCTCTCGCGTACAGGACAGTTTCTCGAGGCGGAAGCGCTCGCCGCGTATACGTAAGCAATGCTTTTGCCCTGTAACGGATAAACCAGCACAGGGTTATCAAGAATGGGTCAGCCCGTATCCAAATCTTTGAAAAGGAGAGAAGAAATGAACGACAAATCAACTTGGGAGTTCGGTACACGGCAGGTCGTGTATGGTGCCATCGGCGCGGCACTCTATGGCGTTTTCTCGTGGGCGACAAACATCCTCTTCCCGCTCCCGGCAGCTGGTAACGTGACGTTTCGTCCTGCAGTGGCTGTGCTGATCTTCTTCGCCGTTGCGTATGGACCGTGGGTCGGCTTGCTGGCTGGATTCTTCGGCAATATGCTGGGTGATGGCATTACTGGCTGGGGGTTTTACTGGAACTGGAGCCTGGGCAATGGTCTGATGGGCATGGTGCCTGGTCTCATCATGGCAGCGATCGTCAATTTCCGCGCCCGTAACGATATCCTGAAGGCGGTGGGATGGGGGACGCTCGGTATCATTGTGGGCATGTTGTT
>DASTJG010000396.1:0-12960 GCA_035716785.1 Anaerolineales bacterium | reverse complement strand
GATCTCGCGCGCGAGCAGCATGCTGATGGGCACGGAAAAGCCGATTGCCAGGATCCAGCTCATTATCCCGATCAAGAGCCCTTCGACAATGACGATTCGAAAAACGGCTGTACTGGAGGCGCCAAAGGCACGCATCACACCGATCTCGCGCGTGCGCTCGATCACATTGAGGCTCATTGTGCCCATCAAACCCAGCCCGCCGACTGTGGCGAGCACGAATGTCATGACCATTAATAGAGCAACGATGATCGCAAAGGCTCCATCGATTTCCTCGCGCTCCTCGCTGATGAGAAAATTGGAAAGAACACGAATCCCCGCACGGTCATACTCCTTTTCCACCGCGCTGGCGATCTGTCGTTGAGCATCAATGTCACGAGCGGTGATCGTGAAGACGATGGCGTTGGCGCGGTTGGGTTCACGCACGTGCCGGGTATACGCGGCGTAATCCATCACAGTGAAATAACCAATGGTGCTGTTGCCCATCATCTGCATCACGCCGGTCACGCGGTAGGTTTCTTCGCGTCCTTCGATCTTGACCGTGACGGGACCACCCAGCTGGATGGTTAGTTCATTGGCGAGCAACCCCGGGCTGACAAGAATCGAATCGGTGTTACCTGGTTTCAGCGGATGCCCCTCAACGACAGGAGGGTCGAGGAGATCACTTCCAGCAGGAGGCGCTAACAGGTAAAGGTTGTCGCTCTCGGAGCCATCCGGGCGAACGTAACGACCGATGGTGAAGCCCCAGGCTTCGCTTTGGCCGACGCCGGGAATGGATTCCGCTATATCGACCAATCGCTGCGCCGGGACGTGCCCATCCACGACCAGCCAGGCATCATAATTCCAGAAACCAAGCATCTGATCCAGCGAGTCATTAAGCGAGGCCTGCAGGTTGACAATCCCCATGAAGATCGCGCCGGCAAACGTAAGCGTGACCAGCGAGAGGATCAACCGTCCGCGTTTGCGAAAGGGATTGCGCAGCGCCAGCAGCAGGTCACGCGTGAAACGCGGGAAACGAGCGAGGATCGCATCCATGAAGCCCGCGCCGCGCCAGACCTGGCTGATCCCGTATTCGCTGAGGACGCGCGCCGGCGAGATCCGGGTCCCGTTGAAAATGGAAGGCGCTGCAGCGAGCAACGGGACGATCAATGCCACGCCAAATTGAACGGACAATGCGGACAGGGTGTACCGCACCTGAGGAGGGTTGAAGTTGATCAGTTCCGCTACAAATTTTGTGAGGGCATCGGCACCCAGCTTGCTGAACGGGATGGCAAGTAAACAGGCAGCAAGCCCAAGGATCAGTACCATTCCAAAATACAGGCCGACAATTTGCCAGGCGCGCGCACCGATCGCTTTCATGATCCCGATCTGTTTTTCCTGCTGGGCGATCAGGGCAGAGATCACGTTGACCACCAGCAGTGCGCTCAGAAACATGGCGAGCGCGGCGATCAGCCCAAGCAGGATCAACACAGTTTCGATAATAAAGCTCAGCGGATGGACACCCTGGTCCGGCATCGTCTTTTGATAGACAGGCAAACCTTCGCCTTCGATACGGTTCTCGGCCTCATTTGCCAATTCACGGATTTCAGCCTCGGTCGTCGCGTTCGCATCCAGATAGAGTTCGTTGTAACCCTCAGGCTGTCCCATCCAGCGCATTGTATCCATGCTGACATAACCATAGACCCAGCCTTCGATCACCGGCGGAACGCGGTACAGGTCATGAGCGATGCCTGCCACACGCAACATGTATTTTTTGCCCTGCGGAGTCTTGACCAGAACTTCATCCCCGGGTTCGAGACCAAGGTAGGCAGCGGTAGCCCGTTCGAGTAACACTTCTCCTTTTGCAGGCGGCCAATTTCCGCTTTGCTTCCACACACGTAGCAAACGCTGGTCGGCATAATCAGGAAGCGCGTAAAACGTCAGGTCGCGCCAGGTATCGCCCTTGCCATCCATGGAGATGCGCAAGGCCATGGAACGTCGTCCTTCGGCTTCGTCCACACCGTGCATATGCCGTATCGAAGCGACAAAATCATCATCGAGCATCGGCTCCGTCTTGAGGATGATGTCTGCGGGGCGCATCTCTGCATATTGTTCGGCCAGGGACGCGGTCAACGCCTGCTGCGTGGAGACGATCATGCCCAGCGCGAAGACACCCACAGAGATAGACAGAATGACTAATATCGTGCGGGAGCGGCTGATCCACAGGTCACGATAAACTTTTTTCCAGCGTGTCATGGGTTTCCTTTCGGGGAAGTACACAAGTAAACAGGTACATGTCTACTTGTGTACTTGTTTACTTTCAACATCGTCCACGATCACCCCATCCGCGATGTGGAGTTGGCGTCCGGCGCGGCGGGCCAGGTCAGCATCATGGGTCACCATCAGAATCGTCTTGCCAAGGCTGCTGAGACGTTCGAAAAGCGAGAAGACCGCCGCAGCTGTTTTCGAGTCGAGGTTACCGGTTGGCTCATCCGCGGCCAGGATCGGCGGATCGGTAGCCAGCGCCCGGGCAATGGCTACACGCTGCTGCTGTCCACCGGAAAGTTTGGCGGGAAGTTTATTGGCATGCTCTTCGATCTCCATCAGGCGGAGCAGTTCGAGGGCGCGCTCGCGGCGTTCGTTGAACGCAGGCGTGGCGCAGAAGTCCATCGGAAGCATCACGTTCTCAAGTGCGGTCAGCGTAGGAAGCAGTTGGAAAAATTGAAAGACCACACCGATCGTGCGCCCGCGCCAGATGGCAAGCTGGTTCTCTCCGAGCCTCTCAACCTTCTCCCCGCCGACGAGGATCTCGCCCTCCGTAGGACGGTCCAGCCCGGTGATCATGTTGATGAGCGTTGTCTTGCCGCTGCCCGACTTGCCGACGATTGCGACGAACTCGCCCGCGTTGATGTGCAAGTCGATGCCTTTTAATGCCATGAAGAGTCCCGCGTCGGTTTGGTAAGCCTTGGTGACTGCGTTGAGGTCGATGAGAAGAGGCAAAGTGGAAATAGTCATAAAACTCCTTTGGGGTTCCTATGGAGTCAAGCGGCTTGCCGCTTGCAACAGCAAGCTGTTGCATTCCAAAGCAAACTCCCCGGATGTATCTTTTGTCCTAAGATACTCTTCGGGGAGCGATTTGTCGGCGCTCAAAAGGAGTAGAAAAGAGGTATTTTTGCTTCTGAGCGACTCTGCGAAGCGCCCTGTGGGTCAGTCGCTTTTCAGCGGAACGACTGAAGTCGTTACTGCTTATTACTCAATCCACCCTAATTTCTTCGCCAGCATTACCGCTTGAGTCCGATTGGCAACCCCCATCTTGGATAGGATATTCCCCACATGCTTCTTGACCGTGTTCAACGTCAGCACACGGTCCTCGGCGATCTCCTGGTTGCTCCTGCCAGAGGATAAGAGTTGCAGGATATCCAGCTCGCGGCGCGTAAGCGGGATTAATCCATCAGATGAGGATGGAGCAACCGGCTCAGATTCTGCAGTTTCGTGGCGAAGGATTTTCAGTATGTTTTCCACATAGGCACGCGGCGCATGGATCTGGCTTTGATATTGCTCGAGCAAATGCAGCAGCGGTTTGCCTTCATCCGCAAAGATACGGACGTATCCACTTTGTGCGCCGAGAGTGAGCGCATGCGATAAACTTTCAGCGGCGCGGGTATGTGCTGCAACCGTATGATGTGCATATGTCTTCAGAATGGAGGCTTCGATCACGGGGGTTACGCGCTCGCGGCGCTCGGATTCCGCGATCAGGACGGTCAAAGCCTCGATGGTTTGCGCTGCAGGCGCGGGGTCGTCCCGGAGTGACAGCACCCTGAGGCGTAAAAGCACCATTTGACTCATCTCCCAGAAGTGGAAATACATCCCCTCACCGACCTTGTCCAGGTCATAGACCTGAATCAAATGCTGTGCCTTGAGCAAGTCACCACGCAAAAGATTCAGGCGCACCAGTTGCAGCGCCGCGATGTTATCGTCAACTACAGAGGCGCTCGACGCGGCGACCTGAATAGCTTGCTCAAGACGGGCAAAGGCTTCCTCCCAACGATTCCGGGCAGCATTGATCCGCGCGAGCACAATCTGACCATCCATGCTGGCGATCGGCTGCCAGACATGGCAATAGGCAATTCCCTGTTCAGCATAGCGGATGGCTTCATCGAAACGATTTTGCTCGCGCAATAAATCGGAATAGCTGATGAACGGCATACCCAGCAGGAACGTCCACTCACCAAGCGTCGCGCGCGCGTACTGGATCACCTGCTCGAAGGCGCGTTCCGACAATCCCAACGCGCCGCGCACCTGGCGAACTTCGCCCACCTGCACCTGGGCAATGATGGACAGCAGCGGATTATTCAGGTTTTTAGTTACCTGCAAGGTCTCGGCAAACGACTCCAGTGCCTGTGCAGTATTTCCAAGCATGACATGATGCAGGCTCAAATTGAAATGCAGCATGCTGTGAAGAAAATTATCCTCCTCGTCAAGGAGGGCAAAGGCAGAGGAGATTTCTTCCAACGAGGCGACCTTGCCTGCAAAGATTTGAACCAAAATACGCAGAGATTTTGCTTCGCCTCTTAAGTAGTCCGCTGTGGAGTCGGCAGGAATCAAGGCTTCGGCTTTTTGAATGCAGGTTTCCGCCTGGATGGAGTCAAGCTGGATAATACTCGCCCAACCCTTCGCCAGCCACAGGCGCGGACGGCTCTCCACCAACCCGGCGGGCAGAGCACCAAGCCACTCCAGCACGGCAGATTGCTCGCCACGTTGAATGATATCAAGATAGTGAGCTTCGAGCAGGTCCGCGGCACGCTCATAATCGGCGCCGTGCGTGGCATAATGGATAGCTTCATCCAAAAGATGATTCCCTTCGAACCAGTGACTGGCAGCGTGGTGATATTGCTCTGCCCGTTCCGGCGGAAGCTGGCGGCGCAGGAATTCAGTAAACAAAGCATGATAGCGGAACCACACTCCCGACGAATCGAGCGGGACGAGGAAGAGGTTGGAACGTTCGATATAAGACAGAAGTTCAGCAATCGGTTGAGTGAATACACAATCTGCGTGGCGTGATATGTACTCAACTGTAGAGACAGAGAACCGGTCAAACAATGCGGAGATCTTGAGGAACTCCTGCACTTCAGGCGGCTGGCGAGACAGGATTTCCTCGGCGAGGTAATCGAAGATATGCGCCTGCCCGGCAGGAATGTTCCAATCGAAAGGCTGGCGGGCCAGGGCAAGACCTGCGAGCTGCAACCCTACTGCCCAACCTTCGGTGGATTGGTTCAGATGTGCCAGTTGTTCCGGCGTAAGCGATGCGCCCATCTGCTCCAAAAATACTCGAACCTCATCATCGTTGAAGCGCAAATCTGTTGCATCGATTTCCAGGACTTCATCCAGAGCACGCAAGCGAGCGAGTGAAAGTCCCGGCATGGTGCGTGTGGTGATGGCAAGATGCATCTGCTCCGGATGATGCTCGAGCAAGGCTTGAACAACATTGTTGATCTCAACTCCATCTACATGATGATAATCATCCAGAATGACAGCAAAGTCCTGCGGCATTGCGCTCAGATCATTGAGCAGGGAGAATAAAATCGCTTCCTCGGCAAGAGCCTGTCCGCTGCGTAGCATGGCAAGCGCAGTCTGTCCCACCTTCGGAGAGATTTGTTGGAGGGTGTGGATGAGATAAGAGAGAAATCGATCCGGTGTGTGATCAACGGGTTCAAGGGAAAGCCAGGCAACCGGCATGGAGGTGGTCCGTGCCCAATCGGCAATGAGAGTCGTCTTTCCAAACCCTGCAGGCGCGACCACCAAAGTCAGCGCACGTTGCATCCCGGCATAGATCCGCTCGGTGAGACGTGGTCGCTCCACTCGTGTCGGTCGTGGAGCAGGAATGGAAATCTTGGTGCGCAGGAGTGGGAGCATTAAATGATTATACGCCAATCGGACTATGGGGCATCCAAACAGCGAGTCCGATCAACAGACCAGTGACCGCGTCCATGCCGGAGGTGTGCCCAACTTTGAAGGCTGCTTCGGCAACTTCGTTGAGACGTTCTGGATTTGCTCCACGGCAAATCGCCTCGGCCAGATCCGACAAGCGGCTTGAGACCTGTCCCTGTGCGGCATGATAAAGATAAGTACGGCTGATGTCGTTTGTTTTTGAAGAGAAACCGACGATCGCTTCTCCAAGACGCGCAGCAAACTGCATGCGCGCGTTGTTCCCCTGCACTGTGCACCAAAGTCCGGCCAGATAGCCAACCAGAAGATCATCCCCACTGGGCGTCAGCCCTGAACCAAGACCGATGAGCTGCTCAACTGCAGATATGTTCAATTTATATTGCCGTGCGGCATGCTGCAGATCGCGTATCGCTTTGGCGGCTCTACGAGGCATACATTCCCATGCCGATTCATCCAACAACTCGCCCGCAACGATCCCGGCTTCAGAAAGTCTCTGCCGCTCGCTCAGCGCCTCCCAGACAAAACTCCAAGCGGCGGACACAGCCGGCTCCGCGGGATCAAACTTCAGCGCGGGCAGATCACATTTCCAGCGCCGCGCCTCGCTCAGTTGAATGTTCAAAGAATTCTCTTCGAAATGCAGAATGTCATTCCTGCAAATCACCAATCCGCCCAATCGAAAATCTTCAAATGAAAAACCGTCGGGCACATCCAGACGAATTCCCTGCGGCAGGTCGCCCTCACTCGACGCAATCAATGTAAGCAGATATTTATCCGTCTGCAAGCAAAGATTGAGCGCAGATCGGAAAGCGCTATGAACCGAAGCAATGAAGTCTTCGCTCGGTATAGCATAGCCCATAGAGATCGCGCGTAGATACATAAGCAAGAAGATAGGGCTTGAGTATATACCTCAGGCCCTATGATTTTAATTGATGTGATTCTGAGCCGAAGGCGATACCTGCCTCGGGGGCACACCGCATGATTTGCTTAGCAAATCATGGTTCGGTGCCGGGGGTGCTGGGGAGAATCCTGCCGCCTCGCGCTGAGCGGAACGACCGTAGGGAGTGCAGTCGAAGCGGCGGCGGGACCCTTCGCGGAGTTTATCCTGAACGAAGCCGAAGGGCTCAGGGTGACATAAATCGTCCCTATTCCATCGGCTCGAACTTCAGGCCGTAGACATCCTCACCGTATTGCACGCGGACCGGTTCCCAGCTGGGTTTGACCTTCATGCCAATCTTCAACTCATCCACCGAATCGGCCTTGATCTGTCCCATTGCTTTGACATGGTTCTCAAATTCGGCGACGCCGAGGATAAGATAGCGCTGGTCGAAGCCCCATGGCAGGTTGAAGATGGCCGTATATGTGAGGAGTGTGGCATCCCCTTCCGGTTTGATCTGCTCGAACTCGCGCCCTTTGCACCCAAGGCAACGATCGTGATAGGGATAGTGAATCTTGCCGCACTTCTTGCACTTGTAGGCGGTGATGGCGATTTCTTTTTTCATTGCTCTACCCTCTTCAACACAAAGGACAGCACGTTATTGCCAAAGCCGCCGAAGTTGACGGTCAGTCCGTTCTGGGCATTCTTCACCTGACGGTTCTTGGGCAGTTCATGGCGCAACTGCCAGACGATGTCCACAACCTGCGCCACACCGGTCGCGCCGACGGGATGCCCACGCGCTTTGAGTCCGCCGGAGACATTGATGGGGATCTGGCCACCCAGACGGGTCTTACCGGCCGCGGCAGCTTTCCCGCCTTCGCCCTTCTTGAAGAAGCCGACGTGCTCGCTCTCGGCAATCTCGAGGATGGTGAAGGCATCGTGTAGCTCCGCGACGTGGATGTCACCAGGTTTGAGCTTGGCCATCTCGAAGGCCTGTTGAGCGGCAAGAGTGACTGCTTTCAAGTCGGTCGGGTCATCGCGCTCCTGGAGGGTATGTGTGTCCGTTGCCTGACCGAAGCCCGCGATCAGGACGGGCGGCTTCGATAGTTTCTTCGCCATCTCCAGCGGGCAAATCACGATTGCCGCTGCGCCGTCGCTTACCGGGCAGAGGTCATAGAGGTGCAAAGGGTCGGCTGAGACTGGATTGTTGACGATCGCGTGCGGGCTGTCGAAGACTCCTTCACGATCCAGAGCCATCTCCACATGCGCGTACGGATTTAACGTACCCATCTCCTGATTCTTCAGCGAGACAGCCAACAGATGTTCGCGGGTCACGCAGTGCTTTTCCATGTACAGGCGTGTGAACATGCCCGCCATACCGGGCAATGTGATGCCATACGGATATTCGGCTTGCGGATGGGTCATGGTCGCGACGAAATCAGTGGCGCGCCAGCCGGTCACTTCGCGCATCTTCTCGCCGCCTACAACCAGGACATAATCGTAATAACCGGAGGCAACAGCCAGCAAGCCATTCTTGATCGCCGAGGCTCCCGAGGCGGGACCATTCTCCACCGTGTCCGCCGCGGCGGGCAGCAGGTTGAGACGATCCACCAGCGAGCTGGCAATCGCGGATTGGTGCTGCAGCATCCCGGCGCCCATATTGGCAACATAGACCGCATCGACCGATCCATCGCCCAGCCCGGCATCATCCAGTGCCTTCAAGGATGCATACGCCAGCATCTCCATTAAAGTATCCTCGTCACGCCGGCCAAAGGGGATCATACCGGCGCCGATAATCGCAACGTCTCTCATCGTCTCATCTCCCTTTCAGCCCGGCGATCCGTTCACGGATCGTATCGTCGTCGGCGAACTTAATCTCAGCCATGGCTTCATCCATCAACTCCTGTGGGACGGGACGGTCGCCCACCACCAGGCGCGGCTTGGCTTTGAAGTAAATGTCGCGCGTCAGACGCCACGAATCGCCGCCACCCAACTCATGTGGGATTTTTGTTTCTTCGAGCGGATATTCGATCATCCAGCGGCGGAAACCGATCGGGCTTTCGGCAACGATCAGGACCTCGTCCTGGTTCATATATTCCATGTGATATTCCATCTTGGCCGCAAACAGATGCGAGCCGATCCGTAAGCCGCGGTCGATAGCCAGGGTATGATAGCTCATCCCGACCTTTTCATTTTCCAGTCGTCCGTTCACGATGCCGACCAGATAACCATCCACCTGGCCCATCAGGCAGTATTCACTCTTGACGCGATAGCGATACCAGGCAAGCAGTTCCCCATACACGCGCGCACTGACCACGTCGTAATAATCCCGCTCGATGAACAAACAGGGATGGACCGACTTGAGGATCGCCGGCACATCCTCGCGGACAGCCTGACGTACCACCATTTTCTTGCCGTTCGCCAGGGTAATGACCTTGGGCGGATACGACGGCATCGGATATTGCATCGGCCGCAACACGGCCTCGAGTTCCATGTCTACTGGCATGAAAAACCTCCGTTTTTAGTCTGTCATTGCGAGGAGCCAATCGGGCGACGAGGCAATCTCGAAATAATTATGAGATTACTTCGTCGCCGCCGGGCGCAACGTGTTGCGCCCCTACAGAACATGGCGGCTCCTCGTAATGACGGCTTAACTTAAATTCACCGCGCTCAGCTTGTTGATACTTTCCACATGAGCCGGGTCGAAGCAATCGCCGAACTTCGTCGTGGGCATGGACGCCTTCTTCGCCATCAGCGACTCGTACTCAGCATCATCGACGATCGCGACACAGCGCGCAATACTGGATTCGCCATCGACGAAACGCCAGGGGAACATACCGACCGGCACGCGGCGGTTGATCAGCAGGTCGATCTCGCCGCCGATACATTCCGCATGGATGATACCGAAGGGGAACATTTCAAGGTGCATCAGTTGATATTTGGTGTCATCGAAGAACTCTGCCAGCGGCATGCCGAATTTCTTCTTGAAAACCTTCTCGGCTTGACGTGCCTGGCGCGGCATCCAGTCGCGGATGATGGTGTTCATCGGGTGGTCGGCGCTGCCGCAATCCACGCCGATCCAACGCAGCTTCTTTGCCTTGGCCCATTCGGCGAACTCGCGGTCGGGACCAGGGTGCATGACCATGTAGCGGATCTCGTTGGCAGTGGGCATGTCCCAGCCGAAGTGATGGTAGCCGGTATGGATGATGAGGATGTCGCCCTCGCGGACTTCGACACGTTCCTCCACCATCTTGCTGGTGTACACATCGTAATCGCCGCAAACATCACTCAGGTCGACGACCGCGGCTTCATGCACAAGGAAATCCATCTCGAGCGAGGCAATATCCTTGCCGGGGGTATGGAAATGGATCTCGCCGTCCAGGTGGGTGCCGAGGTGGTTCGAGTGCGTCACCACCTGTCCGTTGGCACCGTTGGGCGCGAGACGCTTAAAATACTTCAACTGCAACGGTTCGTAGGTGGGCCAGGGAGGTGTGGCGACACCCAGTGGGATCGTTAGATCGATGAACTTCATAGGTTTGGCTCCTTTTCAATGATTGGGTTGCTAAACGACTTAACCACGGAGACACTGAGTCACGGAGCTTTTTTAAAACTCTTGGTGTCTCCGTGTCTCAGTGGTTTGTTCTTGCCATTGCTTATTTTTCTTGTAAAGCCTCAAATGCATCCTTGAAACATTTCTCGGGTGCGCGCAAAATGCCCGCGCCGACCATGCCTACACCGGGATCCTTATGCGCGATGCCGGTGTTGATCCGCGGCAGGATACCCGTTTCCATTACTTTTCGCACGTCGATGCCTAGTGGGGTGCCGCGAAAATTGAGAACAGGGATCGTAAAGTTTTCATGCTCGCTAAACGTGATCTCGTACATCTCGAGGGTGTTCTGAGTCGCCATTTGCGGAGTCCCGCCAACGAACTGCGTGATCGCTGGAGCGGCAGCCATGGCCATGCCGCCATACCCGGCAGTCTCGGTGATAGTGCTGTCGCCGATATCCAGATTGGCATCCTTCTCGGTATATTGCGGGAAGTAGAGTCCCTGCACCTGGCCAGCCGGAGCGATGAACCAACGCTCCGGCATCGAGGCGAGGCGGATGCCAAAGTCGGTGCCGTTGCGCGCCATCACGGTGACGATCGTGCTGCCTTCGACTCCCTCAGCAGCTTCGAGCATCGCTTTCCCGGCGGGCATGCTCAGGTTCAGGAAGAAGTGATCGTTCTTATCGATGAACTCGATTACCTTCGCCAGGGCTTCATTATCCTTATTCGTACGCGCCAGCGCCGGGCCGATCGCGCGCACGAACAGGGACGTGCCGGCGCGGTTGCGGTTGTGACACTCGTCGCCCATGTGCAGCGCCTGAGCAATCAGGCTTTTGACGTCGATGCCATTCGGGAGAGATTGCAGGGCGCGATCCAGGGTTGGGTACAGGTCGCTCGCCATCCACTTCAGGCGGGCATACACCTCCGGTCCCATCCCGCCATAACGCAGGACTTTCCCCAGGCCTTCGTTCAGCGTGCAATAGGCGCGGTTGCCAAAGGCCTTGTTCTCGAAGATCCAGACCGGCATGCTGGGAGAAGTCACACCAGCCATCGGGCCAACGGCATGATGATGATGGCAGGGCGAGAACTCGATCGCGCCGGATGCCGCCAGCTTCATGGCTTCCTTCTCATCCTGCGCCAGCCCCTCGTAAATCAACGCGCCCATCACGGCGCCGCGCGTCGGGCCGCACATGCGATTCCACTCGATGGGCGGTCCCGCGTGCAGGATCATGCGATCGTGCATGCCGGGAATGATATCCCGCGCGATCCCCATCCCAACCAGGACGGCCTGCCCGCGCTTGATGCGACTCACCACTTCCTGATTCGCCGCGTCGATGCTGACCCCGGCTTTAGTCTGCCGCAGACGCGGGATTCCGTCTTTGGGCGGCTGCCAGTCGAGGTCGATTACCTTCACACCCTGGTCGCTGACCGATTTCGCCATGCTCGCCAGACCAACGTTGACAACCGTTAAATCTTTTCCAAAAACATCGTTTATTTTTGTCATTGCGCTCCTCCCCGACTAGCCTGAAACGAGCAAGGCTGTCAGCCGCGCCGCGGCAGAGTTGCTCTCGCAAACGATCACGCCCGCGCGCTCCAGCGTCGATACCGTCTGGCTTAGGCTTTGAGGATCTTCCTCCGTCCCGGTCACGGAGGCGATAAAGATCAGTTCACGCCCTTCGCTGCGCGCCAGCTTTTGCGCGTCCTCGACAGCCTGTCCCAACTCCGAGGCAGGGTCAGGATGCGCGCCATAGCCGATGACCACATCGAGCATGATGACGGCAACCTCTGGGTCGCGCGCCTCCTGCATAATGCGCCGAGTGCGCAGGTCGTTGTCGATCATCGGGTGCGGACGACCCACCGTGAATTCCTCTTCGCCAAGATCCACAGCGGTGTGCTGGTAACTCTTCGTCGAATCAGGCAGCGCGGGCCCCCCAGGCAATGGAGCGTTGGAATAGACCCGCTCCTCCAAAATTTTTTCCCAGATCACCTGGGCTTCGTAACATAAGGTTCCCCCGGAGAACAGTCCGCGCAAATAACGTTGATTCGTGTTTAGTTTCGCGTTCAGACTCTTTGCCCGCTCCGCAAGGCGGATATTCTCCGCTCCGAGAAACGCCTTTACATCCCCGATCTCCGGTTTGATCATCTGGGCTGCCCGCAGCGCGCACTCGTATAAAGTGCGGACGGGAATCACATTCGGGATATTCTCCAGAGCAGTCGTGTCCCCGCCGAGGAAGCATATCACCGCCGGTTTACCGGAAGCAGCCACCTGGTCGAGGATGAGCCGCACCACTTCCTTTGCAGGAGGTTTGCTGATCAACACCAGCACACTGGTCCCTTCATCCTGCTGCAGAGCTTTCAACGCCTCCAGCATCATAATGCCGCCGACTTCCTTTTTCAGGTCGCGGCCGCCTGTGCCAATGCCCTGGCTGATCCCCACGCCGCGACGGGCAAGCAGCGTACTGACCTCCTGCAAGCCTGTTCCCGCCGCGGAGACGATCCCCACGGGTCCGCGCGGCAGCACGTTTGCGAACCCAAGCGCAACGCCGTTGAGGATCGTCGTGCCTGCGCCGGGACCCATCAACAAGAGTCCCTGTTCGCGGGCATATTGTTTCAAAGC
>DASTJG010000395.1:0-3804 GCA_035716785.1 Anaerolineales bacterium | reverse complement strand
GTGGAGGGGTTTGGCAGGTGGACTGAGGGTGAATATTTTTCCGCACAGGAAGGGGACTGGCAGATGCAAATGGATCGTATTCTGCGCATGGTCAGCCTGGACAAGATCGTTTTGCTGCAACAATATGTCGATAAAGAGAATGTCGAAGACCGTTTGTTCCTCCTGGGTAGTTATCTGCTTGTCAAAGGACATCATACGTATCTCAACTTTGAATTTTCCACAGAACCCGAATGGTTTCCCGAGTACGAAATTCCCATTGGAACTCCCGTGGGAGGCACCCCGCAGTCGATCAGCTCTCTCTGGCATGCAGATTTGGGAGTTTATGCACGTACATACACCAATGGATTGGTGCTGGTCAATCCTTCCGACAAACCACAGGAAATCGTTTTTCAGAAAACCGGTTATCAGGCGGTTCCATCGGGAGGCGGAATCGTTCCTGCGGATGGCGATATATCGGACTGGACGGTGGGTTATGTACAGGTGACAGCGGTCACCCTGGCCCCCAATCAGGCAGCCGTGCTTCTCGTGGAACCTCCACAGCGCTGAATCAACCCCGTTTGGGTAAAACGCCCCAGGCACCTGGTACTCTGGTACTAATTTCTTCTGGAAAACATGGCACAAGAACGGTACCCCACCTCGATGACATAAACACTGGAGATGGCTATCCTCTAAGCAAAATTCGTCCAGATCATCATGAGGTCTGTATATGTCCGCGACGCGTGTGCTGATTGTAGATGACCAAGCCTCCTTTCGCCGTCAATTGCGGCAATTGTTGACCCATGCCGGGCTGACCGTCGTCGGTGAGGCTGGCGACGTGCCTGAGGCCAAAGAACTGACGCGGGAGTTACAGCCCGACCTCGCTATCGTCGATGTAAGTTTGCCGGGGGAAAATGGACTGAGTGGCACGCCACAGCTTAGGGCTTTGGCCCCAAAGATGCGGGTAATCCTTGTGAGCGCGCATAACGATAGTGGTCAGGTGCTCGAGAAATCGGCCCTGGAGGCGGGAGCGGAGGCCTTTATTCCCAAGGATGATTTGGAACTGGAGGTCGTGAAGAAATGGGCGGATGCTGGTCACGATTCCAATTTATGGAATCATGAACCGAGAATTCAAGTATAACTCCATCGTCACCATTAACAAAACAAGCCGCGTTCATCACGCGGCTTGTCTACTTTCTACTATCTATTCTATCAATCCAGTTTCCCCGTCAATGACGTCATCTTCAACTCGCCGATCGCCTTGGTGATCTGGATGTCGCGCGGACAGGCCATCGTGCAGTTAAAAATCGTGTGACAGCGCGCCAGTCCACTTGTTTCGCTGACGATATGCATGCGCTCGGCAGCAGCCTCATCACGGCTGTCGTAGATAAAGCGATGGGCAGCCACCAGTGCCGCGGGTCCCAGATAATCGTCGCTGCCCCAGTAGGATGGACAGGAGGTGGTACAGGCCGCGCACAGGATGCATTTGGTCGTGTCGTCGAAGCGGGCGCGCTGCTCAGGGGATTGAAGCCGCTCGCGTCCATCCGTGGGCAGCGGGCTGTCGTTGATGAAATAGGGCAGGACCTTCTTGTAGTTGTCGAAGAAGGGTTCCATATCCACGATCAGATCTTTTTGAACCTTCAAGCCGAGCAATGGCTCGACAGTGATCGTAGCGCCCACATCGCGCACCAGTGCCTTGCAAGCCAGCATGTTCTTGCCATTGATGCGCATCGCATCGGACCCACACACGCCATGCGCGCACGAACGCCTGAAGGAGAGCGTGCCATCGTGATAGCCTTTGACATATTCAAGCAGATCCAGGATACGGTCGGTCTCTGCGGCTTCCAGGGTGTAGGTTTCGTAGTGGAATTTCTTGTCCACTTCGGGGTTGTAGCGGAAGACTTTTAAGGTTACCTGCATGGTTGCCTCACTAATAAACTCTGGCTTTCGGTTGATACTTCGTGATCGCAACAGGCTTGTAATCGATCGTAACTTTTCCGTTTTTCTTCCAGGCCAGGGTATGTTTCAGCCAGTTCTGGTCATCGCGGTTCGGATAATCCTCGCGGGAATGTCCGCCGCGCGATTCTTTTCTATTTAACGCGGATTCAGCAATGACTTCTGCCACCTCAAGCATGTTGCCAAGTTCCCAGGCGTTCAACAATTCGGTATTGAAGATCCTGCCTGTATCGGTCACACAAACTTCTTTAAAACGCGCCTGCAATTCTTTGACCTTTTCCAGCGCGGTCTGCATGCCTTTCTCATTGCGGTAAATACCGACCTCGTCGAACATGACCTTCTTCAATTCGGTCGATAGCGTGAAGGCGTTCTCTTTGCCCGATCCGTGTTTCAGCGCCTCAAACTGGGACATGGCCTCTGCTTCCGCCTCATCCGGCAATTGCTGATACTCGGCCTGCTTCGCGTACTCTGCAGCTTTGAGTCCCGCGTGCTTGCCGAAGACGACCAGATCGAGCAGGGAATTGCACCCCAGGCGGTTGCCGCCATGTACTGAAACACAGGCGCACTCTCCCGCAGCATAGAGTCCGGAAAAGACCGTGTTTTTGTCATCGGTCACGACTTCTCCATATTTATTCGTTGGAATGCCGCCCATCGTGTAATGGGCCGTTGGCTGGATGGGCATCATCTGCGTGATGGGGTCCACGCCCAGATAGACGCGGCAAAAGTCGATGATGTCGGGCAGTTTCGCCAGGACTTGTTCGCCGGTGATGACGTAGGGAGAACCATCCGGGTTGGTGCGTCCATCCAGCGCCGCATATTTATTCACGCTCTCAGGGCGCACATCCAGATAAACGTAATTCCTGCCGTTTACCCCGCGCCCCTCGCGGATCTCGGTATAGATCGCACGCGAGACAACATCACGCGATGCCAGGTCCTTGATGGTCGGCGCGTACTTTGGCATGAAGCGTTCACCATTGCCATTGATCAGCACACCGCCTTCGCCGCGCACGCCTTCCGTGATGAGGATGCCAAGCTTGTAGATGCCCGTCGGATGGAACTGGAAAAACTCCATGTCTTCGAGAGGAATACCACGGCGTAGCAGGATCGCCGCGCCATCGCCTGTATAGGCATAGGCATTGGACGTCACTTCGAAGATGCGGCCGTGTCCGCCCGTGGCGAAGATGACCGCTTTGGCATGGAAGGTATGGATCTCACCCGTGGCAAGCTCGACCGCGACCACGCCCGCGGTTTTCCCGTCCACGATCAGAAAGTCCAATACCTGGAACTCATCGAAGAAGTTGACTTTATTCTTCAGACACTGCTGATACAGCGTTTGCAGGATCATGTGTCCCGTGCGATCGGCGGCGTGACAGGCACGCCGGACAGGCTTGCCGGTCTCGTTGTTGGTGTGCCCGCCGAACGGGCGTTGCGAGATGCGTCCTTCCGGAGTCCGGTCGAACGGCAGCCCCATGTGCTCGAGTTCGAGCACTGCGTCGATGGCTTCGTTGGTCATGAACTCGATGGCATCCTGGTCGCCGAGATAGTCCGAACCTTTGACAGTGTCATAGGTGTGCCAGTCGGGTTTGTCCTCTTCATAGTTGCCAAGCGCCGCGCTGATCCCGCCCTGCGCCGCGCCCGTGTGGGAACGCGTCGGATAGAGTTTGCTGATCACAGCCGTCCTGGCGCCGCGCGAGGCATACAAACCGGCCATCAGTCCCGCACCCCCCGCGCCGACGACCACTACATCAAATTGATGAACATTTGCCATAATACTCCTGCTTCAACCACCAAGGATCACAAAGGTACACGAAGTTTTAAAATCCCCTTTGTGCTTCTTCGGGTCCTTTGTGGTGAAAAGATTTACGCAGTCCA
>DASTJG010000394.1:0-4531 GCA_035716785.1 Anaerolineales bacterium | reverse complement strand
GTGAAGATGCCCGCCTCTGCTGTCGGCCGCGGTTTGATGTCGAACCACAATCGGATCACGGCATTCGACAAAGCGCGCGGGAAAAACAGTTCATTCACTTGTTCCCCAAAACTCGTGCATAGGATTTTCTTTGCGTTGTTCGAATCGGTCGCCAGGATGACGTGCGTCGCGGAAGCGGACTTCTCTCCCTCAGCAGTTTCCCACGTTACGCGCCACGATTCGCCATCCTGAGCGACCCGCGTCACGCGCGATCCGAGCCTGATGCGGCCTCCGAGTTGCTTGATCTTCTCTGCCAGCGGCTCGCAAACGCTCGTCCCGCCATCGTCGGGCAAATAGGAGAACATCCAGGCATCGCGGCGAAGCAAGGTATAGAAGCGCAGGAAGGCGATAAATCCTGAAATGGGAACGGAATCAGGGTGGGCGGAGAGTCCGTTGCGGGCCAGCCCGAGGAAAAACGACTTGAGCGCCGGCGACCATCTCTTCGTGAGTTTGCCAAGCGTCATCCCTTCCAGCGGCTGGTTCTCTGCAAAGGGATCGATGCCCACTGCCATGATCAATCCAGCCCAGACGCTGAACAGCGAAGCCCAATCGCGGATGTCGAGCATCCACAAGAATCGGCCGCGCAGGAACAACTGCAGGTAATGGAGTGGCGGTGGGATGAAGGACCGGCGGATCGCGGAGCCGACAGGAGCCATGTGCATGAACGTGCCATCCCTGTGGATCCAGTTCTCCTCCTGGGCCGGGACGAAGACCGGGCGCAAATTATGACGCGCCAGCATGGCCTGCAAATTTCGATACTGTGACCAAACACCGTGCATACCGTGTTCAAGTCGAAAAGAATAGTTACTAACCTGGATGGTCTCCCCACCTGCCAGTCTTCCACCAATGAACTTTTCATCCGCTTCCAATATCAAAGGGCGCAGTCCGCGCTCCGCGAGATGCAGTCCCGCGCTCAAACCTGCCAGTCCTCCACCGATGATAATGACGTCAGGAGTGTTCATCGAGAAAACCACTTTTACTACGGAGACGCGAAGGGACTGAGTTTTTAAATCTCCGTGTCTCCATGTCTCTGTGGTTAGCGTTATTTTTACCCAGGCGAGTATGCACTGACATCGTTTCCACGCAATCGTTCCAACAGATATTCCAATGGACGCCTCTGCATCAGGGATGGTTCTGCGTAGCACTGCTGAAAACAGGAAACGCAGGAGGTGGGGACATCCCCGTACAGTTTGGTCGCGAGCTTCCAGGCTTCATCCCAGGTTCCCACATTCAGCAAATTGACCGGGCGTCCGCCCTGTTCGCCGCCTGCCTTTTCCATCGGCCGGCAGGGATATGTCAGCCAGCCGTCGGGCAGGATGCGCGGGATAAGGGTCGGGTAACATTCGTAAGGCGTCTGATCGAGCAGAATGTTGAAATAGGAAAAACTTCCGAAGATCACTGCACCCTGCTTTTTGAGTCTGATGACCTTCTCGATGAAGGCGCGGTATTCCAGTGATGTGACCAATTCATAGCGCGGCATGTTATTGACAGACTGTGGTGAGATGGAAATGTGAACCTTGTTCTCCGTGCAGAATTCCAGCAGTTTATCCATGCCCGGCAGGGTCTCGGGCGTGATGACCGCGTTGATGATCAACTGGAAATTGTGAGTCTTCTGCAGGAAAGCGGCTGCGCGCACATTCTCAATGACATCGTTCGCGTACATCTGCGGCACGCTGACCGTGTTCAAAGTTTGTGAGTCAATGGCGTCGAGGCTGACGACTAATCTGTCCAAGAACGGGAGCAGGTCGATGTGCTGAGAAAGAAGCGTTCCATTCGTGATGAGACTGATCTCGCGGAATTTCAAATCGTGTCTTGCACATGTCAGTAAATCCAAAATCTGCGGATACATCAGCGGCTCACCGCCTGTCAGCCAGAGACGATCCATGCCGGAGCGGATGACGTTCAATATCCGTTTTGCATCTTCGAGCGGCGGAGCAGGTGTCACCTGCTGGTTGCGCCGCGAACCGAAATCTTCGCAGTACGTGCAGTTGAGATTGCACTGCATGGTCACGTAATAGACAGCAAGTCGCGGCGAAAGGGTAAAGTTGCCGCGCGCCAGCCTGATCAGGTTTTGCAGATACGTGAACATGGAATGGATTATAAAACACGCCCCCGTGTGTGAGTTTACAGTTCAGTTAGATGCCGAAGTCAAGCGAAATGAACCGACTCATAATGCGAGAACCGCGGCGTCAACCGCGGTTCTCTAAAAAGGAGGACACATGGCTACACCGGGCCCTCGAACCCGGCCTTCAATCAGCCCTGCCAGGGAACAGGACCGGTTTTTCTGTAATTTCTGGCCAGAACTTCCAGATCCAGCACATTGATGATCCCGTCGTGGTTCAGATCGGCGGCTTCTGGAAATTGGGTATTGTAGTTCATCCCGATAGTCAGCGCATCGTATTGATCGATCACATTGTTATTGTCAACATCGCCCGCTGGCAGGTGGAGGGTTGGCATTGTGGTGATCGTTCCCTCGGTGATCGTAACCGATGCACTGGCGCTAAGAAAACCATCTGCTGTCGCAACCAGCGTGTATGTTCCCGGTGTAATGGTATGGTTAAAAACTCCATCAAAGGCAACGAGAGAAACAACCAGATCGTGATTCGCATCGAATATATTGACGATCACTGGCCGGTCTGCATAGGCCTGTCCGGTGATATGCCCGGATCCCTCCGGGATCTCTGTGGGCGTAGTGGTCGGTGTGGGGGAGAAGGTCTGTATTGGAGATGCGGTTGGTGATGGGCTAAGTATCGGAGTGACGGAAGGTGTTACTGTTGGCCACTCTGTTGCCGGTGTCGCGGAGGGTCCTGTACCTGTGCGATAGATAACTGGATCCACCCACAACATGCGGTCTCCGGTGGCGCTGCCAGACGCAAGGATCGTAAGGATAAATTTAACATCCTGGCCTGCCAGTGCACTCAGATCCACATCTACAGTAAAGGAGCGCCCATCATATCTTTCGAGAAATGGTCCCCAGAAAGTTCGGATCGGGTCGATGCCGGTCTGATAATCAAGGCGATAGGCGGCATAGCAGCTCGTGGCGCCGCTCTCGCAACTCAAAATAGTGTGGAAGCGATCCCCGGCCTGGACATGAAATGGCGGATAGAAGCCTTGAATGTACCCGTTCTGGACGTTCTGCGGAACCGCAAGCAGACCGGGACGCGTATTGCTCGCTCCCGTTTCGAGTGTGGGGTTGTCCACTTTGAATGCAAAGCCGTTGGGATTGCCATCGATACCTGGATACGGGAGCTGCCCTGCGCCACTGTACCAACTAGCCGTATAGGCCTGAGCTACAAAGTCATAGGCGATGCCGGGCAGGGGCGTCGCGGTGGATCCACCAGGGGTATTGGTAGGAGTGGGGGATTGCGTCGCTGTAGTGCCTGGTGTGGGCGTGAACGTGGCCTCTGGCACCAGGATATCCACAAACCACGGCTGGCTCCCCTGGGAACCGATGCCGAAAAGTTGCCCTGTGGCATTCTGAAAGATCCAATAACCGCGATACGAACCAGGCATGGAGGGCGCGGTCATATTGATGGAGAGATCGACCACCTGACCGGGTGCAACCTCCCTCGGGACTTGGGCCGAAGAAACTGCGCCCATTTGCTCGCCGCTGAAGAATGCCAAACGATAGGAAGTCGTCCAGACGCACGAGCCGGCGTTCTTCAGGCGCCACGTTTTCGTGAATTGCTGGCTTGGGGTCATGATTGTCCCGGGCGGGATGGTGACGTCCGCAATAAATTCAGCCCTGTCACAGGCGGTAGGTGCAAGGGTCGGTGTGGCAGTTGCTTCCGCGACCGTCAATTCGACGGTATCAGAGCCGATCGCTGTCAGGACGTTGCTGCCATCCGAGACGCGGGCCATACAATCGAGTGTCACCTGGCCTGTTCCCAAACCCTTGACCTGAAAGGTAAAGGCCGGGCCTCCGGCGTTCGCTTTGTTTCCCTGACTGCCCGCGATCCCAACAACGAAATTTCCATCCTGCTGGTCATAAATCGCGATGGCTGGATCAGGTCCGAAAAGTCCGCTCACAACGATATTACTCACCTGCACCAGATTTACCGGATAGGTACAGCTAAATTCAGCGCTGGTGTATCCCTCGGCAGGCACATTGGTCAAACTGACCGTCGCGGTAGCCATCTCATTAAGAGAAAGTCTTACCGGCGCGATCGTGAGGGATACAGATGGCTGGGCTTGCAGCGGCACAGTCGTGTCCGCGTTGGCATCTGCAAGCACGGGCTGGCTCGTTCCAGCGGAATGAAAGAGCAAGGCGAACAGGACAGGGAGTTGAAGCAGGTGTTTTGTTTTCATGGCTGCCAGAATGTGGATCGGGAAATCCTTCCTGCCTTTATTGTATGACTTTGCTGCTCCTTGCTGCGTTGCAGGATGATTGCGCTGATTTAAGTCGGCAGGAGCAGAGATTGGGCAGGAAAAGCCGTTGAGCAAATAAAACCCAAAATTAAGTTTTCCGTATAAAATGGTGGAGAACACAGAA
>DASTJG010000393.1:0-5487 GCA_035716785.1 Anaerolineales bacterium | reverse complement strand
TGTATGTTCCGCCAGTGCCGACGGTGACGATCGTTCCCTGCGGACATCCCGCGGGCTGGGTGAGGACACACGTGGTGCAGGCAGGAGATAACCTGTATCGCATCGCACTCTCCTACGGGCTGACGTATCCTCAACTCCAGCGCGCCAACTGCATGGGAAGCTCCACCACGATCTATGCCGGGCAAAGGCTCTGGGTCCCCAACATTCCCACCCGCACACCGGTCCCCGGTGTGACGATCATCCCGGATTTCCCCACCGAGACTCCGTCCGCCACGAACACGACAGCCCCGGCAACCAGCACAAATACTGCGACGGAGCCGCCTGCTAGCGCAACCGCGACTGCAACGTCGACATCCATTCCTCCCACTGCAACCTTTACGATCACCGCATTCCCACCCGAGGATTCTCCACAATAGCGTATGAGGAAATTTTTACGCTTCTTACTTCTAGCGGGGTCTCTGCTCGCCGGATGCGGAATGGGCGCGCAAGCTGCGTCAGACCTGCCGTTCACGCTGGTGACGGCCGCGCCGAACGCCTCGCCGACCCCGACGCCCTTCCAGCCGATCCCCTGGACGCCGACCGGAACGTTGCCGCCAACGGTGGATACGGTCACTCCCGCCGCGACCCTGCCCCCGCCGACGGAAACACCAATCCCAACCATTGACCCGAACATGCTCATCAACACCGTTGTGCCGTTCTCGACAATCGACCCCGCCGGGTCGGACAGTCAGGTGCTCAACAACGGACAGGAGACGGTCAACTTTTTGCTGATCGGCTCCGACCGGCGCCCGGGCGGCTCCTTCCGCACAGATACGATGGTCATCGCCATCCTGCGCCCGAATGAGGGACAGGTCTCGCTGATCTCGATCCCGCGCGACCTGTGGGTGTCCATCCCCGGCTGGGAAAACCAGCGCATCAACACAGCCTACCAGCACGGAGTTTCCGTGGGATATCCCGGCGGTGGCCCCGGCTTGTTGAAAGAGACGATCCTCTACAACCTCGGCATCCGCATCGATCACACTGCCATGGTCGAGTTCGATGGCTTCCGGCAGATCGTCGATACCCTTGGCGGCGTGGATGTGCCGGTCTCGTGCGCCTACACGGACTGGCGTCTGATCGACCCGAGCTACGATCCGTTCAACGAAAACAACTGGCACCTGTACACCACCGGTCCCGGCGTCGTGCACATGGACGGTGACCTGGCATTGTGGTACGCGCGCTCGCGCCAAAAATCCAACGACTTCGACCGCGGGCGCCGCCAGCAGGAGGTGCTGCGGGCCCTGTTCGTGCAGACCCTGCAGACCGGGACGCTGACGCGCATCCCTGAGCTGTACAACAACCTCCGCAGCACGGTCGAAACCGACCTGGGGCTCGGCGACCTTCTATCCCTGGCGGTTTACGCGCCGAAGATGACGAACGCCGACATTCGCAGTTACTACATCCGCCCACCGTACGTCAACTCGTGGATCACCGATGGCGGCGCGTATGTGCTGCTCCCGAACGAAGCTGCCCTCCAGGCAATGCTGACCGAGGCGATGTCCCCCTCCACAAAGACCGTCGAGCGGCAGGCCGTCGTGATCGATGTGATGAACGGAACTTCCATCCCGGGTTATGAAACGCTCGCAGCCACGCGTCTCAACTACGCGGGCTACGAGACGCACATCATCCCCTCCGACCGGCAGGATTACGCCTATTCCGTGCTGATCGACAAAACCCCCGCACAGGACCGCGCCCAGAGCGACCCGATCCTGAACGTGATGGGCATGCCCCCGGGCGGCGTGATCTCCGGTCCCGACCCGAACAGCACCGCCCATTATCTCTTGATCCTGGGATACGACTACCAGCCCTGTTTCAGTCCGGAGAAGATGGGGCAGTAACACTTCAAAAAGAACAGGTAAGCTCGGCGCAGGGTCAGCCCCCTTCGCTACGCTGTGCAGATGCTTCACAAAGACCATGCGCCAGCAGAAAGAAATTGGGACAGCGATCTCTCGCTCTGAATAAACAACAATAACAGGCATTACATGTGTAGCGCCTGTTATTGTCTAAACTGAACTCACAGTTGAATTAGGTCGTTGTTATGATATGCACATCCCATTCCTACGGCAGGACAATTGGATATGCCTCGCAGCCCGGCGTCGAGAACTGGATCTGGATTCCCTCTCCACTCGCTCTGTCGTAGGTCTGGTCAAACGTAAAAGTCAGTCTGGAGTTCCCAGCCGCCGGAACGATTGCCGGATTAGAAAACGATGAAATCGTATAGTTCGGCTGTTGCACACCTGCACTCGATTGCCAGATCGTGCTGGAACTAAGTTTAACGCTCATTAACTTCAGGTTCGAGTTCGAGCCGACGTGACCCTGATCGTAATTCCAGGACACATAAATACTACTGATCGTGACCGGATAGGAATTCGTATTGGGAATATCCAGGTACATGGTGGTACCAGACAATTTGATCGGATCAGCAACTGCCTGGATGTTTTCCCTGATGCTATTGCACCCAAGGACAGGTGTGGATGTAAAAGTAGGGGTAAAAGTTGGCGTAGGGGTATCAGTAGGTGTATCTGTCGGTGTGTTTGTAGCCATCGCGGTTGGCGTATCGGTTGGCGGTGGTTCCAGCGCCAGGAAGTGGAAAGCATCTATATCGTTGGATGTCAAGCCCCAGGTGCTGCCATCGAAGTACAGAGCCGGTGAGTAATTGCACGTGGTCACATCGCCGAGGGAGGAGGCGGCACACACAAACACATCTTCATCTGCACCTGCTACGCCAGTCACTGAAAAATTGCCCAGTGTGGACAGATAAATATTTTCACCCACCACATCCAGTGCGTCGATATCTTCATCGCTCGTTTCCCCCAATCCCACATCCGAGCCGTCGAAATACAGCGACCAGGTCCCACTGGTCACAGTGCCCAGTGAAGTTGGTGTAAACGCCAGGACATCCTCATCCTGCCCCGTAGTCAGACCCGGAACGGAGGGATTGCCGGTTGTGGAGAGAAGGAGCTGCCCATCCGGAAGCAGGGAGAGGGCATCCAGACTCTCCGCCGAAGCAGTCAACCCGACATCACTGCCATCGAAGTACAAGCTGAAGGTGCCGGCGGTGGTGCTGCCGAGCGAAGTAGCATCGAAACGGAGGACATCTTGCGGGGCGGCAGTGATGCCATTCACAGTCACGGTGCTGCTGAATGCCATGAGGACCGTATCTTCATCCAGAATGGAGAAGGCAAAGAGGTCGGGGCTGTCCACTCCTACGTCTGAGCCGTCGAAGAACAGGCCCAAGTTGGTGCCGTCGAAGCGCAAGATATCCTCATCGGCGGAGGCCACACCACCAACCGTCTGGCTGCCTGTCAATGAAAGATAGAGAGGATGATAGGAATAAGGTGGAGTAGCCGTAGGTGTAAAGGTGTTTGTGGGAGTAAACGTCGGCGTATAGGTTGGCGTGTCCGTTGGTGTGTAGGTAGCTGTGAAGGTCGGTGTAAACGTTGGAGTGTCCGTCTCTGTGGGAGTTAAGGTCATAGTATTTGTCGGACTGCTTGTGGGAGTAAACGTCTCCGTAGCGGTTGGCGTGGGCGTAGGAGGAAGTGATGGAACCATCTCCACTGCTTCTGCAGCGATCCTCACCTGTTCACAGTCGTCTGATGTAATTCCATCCACTCCACCAGTCAAGTTCTGGCAGGACTGGATTAGGGCATAGTACAGATCATTATAGTTGGCACCCATCGTCAAGTGATGGATCTGCGCTTCGTAATAGACAGCGGCTGTTTTGTCCACCCCGATGCCAGTGATGGTCCTGCCATTGAAGGTACCTCCCTCGACCATAAGATAAGCAGCTTTGTTATTCACACCGCTATTGATGTGAACACCACCATTGTCACCGGAGCCGGTATAGTAATAGGGGCTGCTTATTTTGTCCGGATCACCGTAGGCAGGTGGGTTGTTCATGCTGCGGATGGGGCCGAGCGCAGAATCCTCTCCCATCAGCCACTTCACAGAAGCCGAGTCGTTGCCGAAGTTATTGGTTTGATCGATAAATTCACCCCACAGATCGGAAAAGGATTCATTGATCGCGCCTGATTGGTATGCGTAGATCAGATTGGAAGTATATTGTGTAACGCCATGCGTCAACTCATGTCCAACGACGTCATCGGCCGCCATGTTATCTCCGTAGACCATTTGATAGCCGTCCCAGAATGCGTTTTGGTAACCGGTGCCAAAATCTACTGTTGAGACAATCGTACCGCCCTGGTCATCGAAGCTATTGCGGCCATGATGTGTGTTGTAGAAAACAAATGTATCTGCGGCATAGCTGTGTGCATTATCTGCATCGATGTTGATACCGTTTGTGCAGATCAATTGGTTCTGGTCACACAAAAAGGTACCTGGGGTGATATATCCACCGGAGGCTGTATATGTTCTTCGGCTACCCGTCGCTGATGGCGGGGGTGGTGTCGGCGAGGGTCCCGGAGTGGGCGAGGGTCCCGCTGTCGGCGAGGGGCCAGGACCGGGTGTGACGGGCGTAGGGGTCGGCGGAATGACCGGATTTCGATAGAGAACAACCAGCCCTGAATAATCTGCGATCAGTAAATCAGGGAAACCATCGCTATTAACATCGTCAATACTCAGATCTTGAGGATAATAAGAATGACTGGGTATGGAGTATAGCGATTCCATCTCCAAAGTTCCATCATTCCGCTGCAAAAACACACCCGCCCGCAACCAGGAACTGTGTAGCGTAACCACATCCAACAAGTTATCTGAATTTATATCAGCGATTTCGACTGGGTGCGGAATATCATAAGCAGGATACGATACTGACGTTTGCAAACTGCCGTTACTACCCTGTGGAAACACTGCCATCTTGGCATAATCGCTATTTCCGCCATAGCTCATAATCACATCTGCACGTCCGTCTCCGGTCACATCCCCAATGCCTATACCATGCCCTGCACAAAAAGACGTACAATTCGACAAGGAATAGGCAACATAAGGAGATAAAGTATGGTCAATGGTTTGCAGGTATACCAGTAGATTACTGTACAACCCTTGACCATTCATCTTAACAACGTCATTGAGTCCGTCGCTGTTCACATCGCCAATCGCAATATCATCGTACCCAGCCGCCACGGATGGATAGGTCGTCATTGCATTAAGCGTGCCATCTGTTTTCTGTGTAAAGACACCGATCACAGCGCTGTTCCAATGAGAGACAACGACATCCTTAAGTCCATCGCCATTTACATCTCCTACCGCAACCGCATCAGGATCCGTACTGGCAGGATGTGTTACGGGATATGCCAGGGTGCCATCATTGTTCTGAAGGAAAATACTGATTTTATCTTGAGAGGAATCGGGAATAGCAATATCGTCCAATCCATCATGATTCAAATCGCCAACAGCCAAACGATCAGATGCTCCGCTGTACACGCGAGGCTGTGACAAGCTACCACTGCCATCCTGCAAGAATATCAGCATCATCCCAGATGAGGATAA
>DASTJG010000392.1:0-5010 GCA_035716785.1 Anaerolineales bacterium | reverse complement strand
CGGGGTCATTACTTCGAAGAAAAGGTCTTCTGTGTCAGCCATAATGTTCTACCTTATTTTACCTTTTTTTGTCTCTCGCTGGCGCATGGTCTTAAGCGTGTTCGGCGAGGGACTTCGCGTAGCACTGTGCAGGGCAGAGGTCTCCTGACCCCGCCGAACGATTGACTGAAGATCTGAAATACAAAAAGAAGCCGAGTCCCAAGTGCTTCGGCTTCCTGGTTTGTGCAGTTTGGCTATGTTGCAGTCTCTGTGCTGGGCAGTGGACTCCTGACCCTGCCCAGTATGGACCGGAGGTCTCCTACAGAGTGCAGGTAGATGCAAGTTTGAGAGACCTTCGGTCGCGTCTCGGCACGGTTGGGAAACCGTTGCCGAACCATGAGACTAGACAATCCGCTCGCTGGTGCAAGGGTCTTCGCGCAACACCCCCGAAGTGCAGCGAGGGTCCGAATGAATCCTCACTGCATCTCCGCCAAAATGCCTTGTACGGCGAGTCGGCAGCTATCGTAAAAGCCGCTCATGGCATAGCCGTACCCATTCGATCCGGCAGCCTGGGTATATTCAGGTGGATAGATATTGGGCACATAGATTTCATCCATCTGTTGGGTTCCCTGGAAGGTTCGCGTGATCTGCCATGTATCCTGTCCTAAGAAAAGAGAATCCGTTGTGATTGTCAGATCCTGTAAATTCGTCTTTGTATTGATCGTCAGAGTACACTTTTCATCCACGCCGAGGACAAGGATATTGAAGGGATGATCACTATCCAGCGGCTTGATCAACCAGGTCGGTGAATCATAGGGAATCCCATAGAAATTATTCCGGTTGGAGGGCGCGAGCGCGGAGGAGGGGGTGCTTGTCGGGGCGGGAGTTGGTCCCGGATCATTGGCAGCGGTCAGTTGCTCGTTTTGCAACTGGAACTGCCAGGTCATCGGCTGGCTGGGGCAGCAGAGCGGGTCGTTCGGTCCCAGTGTGAGCCCCTGGAGGAGAATGATCCCCGCCTGAACCTGGATGCCCTCCAGCGCCACCATCGATCCCACCTCAACGGTCGAGATATTGTAGGGCTGGCCGTTCTGGTTGAGAAGCACTGCCAGCTCTTTCGTATCTCCATTCCCTCCATTATGAGTTTGTAGGATCACCGCTGCATCTTCTATACCATCCGCGTTCAGATCGCCGTAGGCAACAGATCCGAAAAGCCGGGTCGAAAAATTATCAGGGGAGGCATTTGGCTCGGTCGGAGTCCGATAGTAAACCCCTCCGGTCAATGCAAAAGTACCCCAAATGGGGGAATAGTATTGAGCATTTTCGATCGATACCATGCTGAGCTTTTGCTGATCCAGAACCGGGGCAGGGGTTGGCAGAACGGGTGTGGGAGTCGCGTCGAGTGGACTCCCGGGTGGGAGTGGCGTATTCGAGAGGAGAAGATTCTCTGGCAGGGGTTGTACAGTGAATGATGCCTGACAGGACGCCAGGAAAAGAATCGATACCAGGAACGAAAAAAATTTCTTCATGCTTGATCTCCGTTTTGAGTGTGATGTATGCCGATGTGCGTACCGGACCTTCACCCGCAAAAAACTTGCCCGGAAAGGAAATATTCCATCTGTGGTCGGCTTGATCGGCGTGATCCAGGTGTCTGTAAAGCCTGAAACAGAAACCAGAACGCTTCGCAATCAGGATTTGTTCCTTCCGATACCGAGTATAATTAGCCTTGGAGGTTATGCTTTCATGGAAATTACCTGGTATGGACATTCCTGTTTTCGTCTCACCGAGCGCAACTATGCAACGGTGGTGACGGATCCATTTGACAATAAAACGGTTGGGTACGACTCGCTCAAGCTCCGCTCGGATATCGTCACAGTCAGCCATGACGCGCCCGGTCACAACAACACAGACGCGGTCAAAGGCACCTCACACGTTATCGACGGGGCAGGTGAATTCGAGATCGGCGGGGTTTTCATCACCGGCGTCCAGACGGACGGCGGCTCGGGCAAGAAGAAGAAGGATAAAGAGAAAGGCGCGCAAAACACAGTGTATGTGTTCGATTATGATGGGATCACTGTTGCCCATCTGGGCGATCTCAAGGAGGTTCCCACCCAGTCGGAGATCGAGGCGCTGGGTACGATCAACGTCGCGCTGGTCCCGATCGGTGGCGGGGGCGCGTTGAATGCTGCCAAAGCCGCGGAGATCATCAGCGTGATCGAGCCGAACCTGGTGATCCCGATGCACTATGCCACCCCGGCTGCCAAGGTCTCGCTCGACTCACTGAGCAAATTCGTCAAAGAGATGGGACTCTCGAAGCCCACGACTCAACCGTCCCTGAAGGTGACGCGCAGCGGTCTGCCCGATGAGACCCACGTTGTGGTGCTGGATTATCAGAAGAGTTAATTCGCGCTGAGCGGAGGACCAGCGAAGCGTGGCCCGCAGTCGAAGCGCTTTTAGTGATAAGGACAAAATGGCTGTAAAAGTTTTAATGACATGGGACATTGCCGGTGAACGCGATCAGGAATATTTCGAGTTCATCATTGGCGAATTCATCCCCGGCGTCCAGCGGCTGGGTCTGCAGCCCGCGGAAGCATGGGCGACGATCTACGGATCGTATCCGCAGATCCAGGTGGGGCTGGTTGCCAGTGACCTTGCCCAGGCCCGCAAGGTGCTCGATTCGAATGACTGGACGCTCCTGCAGGACAAGCTGCTCGATTACATCAAGAATTTTTCGTACAAGATCGTTCCGGCACGCGGCGGATTTCAATTCTAAACAAGGCACGGAGCGAACACTCCGTGTTTTTTATTTGGAATCCAAAGTCTCCAGACTTTGGAAACCCAGCGACAGGAGTCGTTGGACTCCCAAGCTACATACCACATGCAACGATCCCAATCCTGGTTTTTTTACCTGTGTGCCATCGAAGGCGCGGCTGCCATCGCTGCGCTCCTCGCGATCCCATCTGAAGGCGGAAGGCTTTCACCTGCCCGTTTGATTCTGATGGGGCTCATCGCTGTGCTTTGCATCGCCTGGATTGTCGTGGGCTTCCGCCGTCCGCGCGGATTGGACAAGTTGAACCGACCTGTCTACCTGTTTACCTGTGTACTTTCCTCACTGATCCTCAGCCTGCTTCTATTCTTCCTGCGTTACCTCAACCCGCAGGGACTTCTCTCCACGTACCAGCGTCTGAGCCCGTTGCTATGGTACCTGCTCATCTTATCCGTCCAACTCTCTTTTTTCTTCCTTTTTTCCTATCGCGGCCTTCAGCCTGCAAATCTCTCGTCACGCAAGACGATTTACCTCTCTGCCTTCATTGCCTTTTGTCTTCTGCTGTTGGTCTTTCTCCTGATCGCGTTCACTCGCCTCGGCTTGACGCCCGATACTGCTTACTGGAGCGAACCCGGCGTACCGATCCCTGGCTGGGGGGTTGGGCTGGCATTGCTTGGCGGCGCCTGCGTTTTGTTCCTGGCTCTTTCCGGGCGCGAGCGACTCGTTGATCTTCTTCTGCCGCTGGCAATTTATTTGCTTGCCATCGTGCTTTGGCTGAGTGTTCCTGCGGATGTGGTGAAGAACAGCTTCTATATGCCGATCGATCCGCCGACGTTTCAGCCGTTTCCCTACTCCGATGCAGGCTACTACGACCAGATGGCGCACAGCCTGTTGATCGGTCATCCGTATCGAAATCAGATTCCAACGCGCCCGCTTTACATCTTTCTGTTGACGGTTCTGCATCTTTTGTTCGGAGAAAATTATCGGGATGTCATCGTTGGTCAGACGTTTGTCCTGGCGATCATTCCGGTGGTCTTCTACTATCTTGGGAAGAAACTGCATAGCCGCGCGGCAGGCCTGGTCATTGCCTTATTCTTCATCTTCCGTGAACTGAACACTCTGTTGATCTCCTCGAACACACGCGTCTCCAACACGAAAATGCTGCTGGTGGACCTGCCTACACTGCTGTTGCTGATCCTTGCCTGTCTTTTTGCTCTGCGCTGGCTCGAGCAGAAGGATTGGAAGAATGCATTCCTGGCGGGCGGGACATTCGGACTTTTGCTGCTGCTGCGTACTCAGTCCGTGCTGGTGCTGCCGGTCATTTTTCTTGCGGCCCTGCTTGTGTTCGGCTGGAGAAATAAATCCTTTTATCGGCTCGTGGCTGTCTTTCTGCTTGGCTTTGTGATTACGATTGCGCCCTGGTTGATTCATAACTACCTCAAAACAGGGAAACTGGCTTTTGATGCCACGTTCCAGTATGCCACGGTTGCCAGTCAGTATGCCTATTCAGGAAACCTGGATATGAGCACTTTCGATCCCGGAAAAGGGTTGGGCCGTACCCTGATCGAATTTGCTCTGAAAGATCCAGCTTTTGTCTTTGGCTTTATCGGCAACCATTTTCTTCACGCGCAAGTCGATGGCTTGCTGGCTTTGCCTCTGATCAAACCATCCAACGGGCTCTTCGAGCCGGTCAACCTTTACTGGATAACCTGGGATGGCAGGCTGGAATGGTACAACGCTATTTTGCTCCTCTTTTATCTTGTCATGATTGCGCTGGGACTGGGAGTCGCATGGAGGCGCTGGCGCTGGCTTGGACTCCTGCCTCTCGGTTTCAGCGTAAGCTATGCTCTTGCTACCTCTGTGGGACGTTTCTCCGGCTGGCGCTATGACCTGCCTGCCGATTGGGTCTGGTATTTTTACTTTGGCATAGGCGTTGCAGAACTCCTTCTGCAGAGCGCGTTATTGTTTGGCGTATCACCTCGCGCTGAGCGGAGGGGTACCGTGGGTGCTACGCAGTCGAAGCGCGTTTTCCCTCAGCTACTTTTCTTCGCCTCCCTCTTTGCTCTCCTTGGCGGACTGCCCTGGCTGGCAGAGGGGATTGCTTCTCCACGCTACCCGGATCAATCTCCCGAGTTTCTTGAACAAAGGATCACCTCTTTTTCGAACGCACCCACACAAGCTGAAATCGAGTCGTTCCTTGTTCAGGACGACGTATTCCTTCAGGTCGGGCGTGTCATCTATCCGCGCTTCTTCGCCAAGGGCAGGGG
>DASTJG010000391.1:0-3652 GCA_035716785.1 Anaerolineales bacterium | reverse complement strand
AAGTATACAAGTAGACAGGTACACAGAAGATATTTTCACTTGCGTACTTGATACATCCTCCATGCGTAATCCTTTCATCGTTACCCTGCTTGCGTTGGCAGTCATGCTCATCCTCAGCCTGGCGATTGGGTCTGTATTCATTCCGCCAATTGAGTTGTGGCGCGCGCTCAGTGGAGCATCGTCCAGCGACACCTTCCGGACGATCCTGTGGGATATCCGTTTGCCGCGCACGGCCTTGATCGCGCTGGTCGGCGCGGCACTGGCAGGCAGTGGCGCGGCCTATCAGGGATTATTTCGGAATCCATTAGCAGATCCATATTTGATCGGTGTCGCCTCGGGCGCGGGGCTGGGCGCGATCATCGCCATGTCCATCAAATGGCCGTACACCACCCTGGGACTGTTCGCTGTCCCACTGGCAGCATTCATTACCAGCCTGTTGACCGTTTACATCGTGTACACCATCGCGCACATCGGCGGAAGTGTGCCGACTACCAATCTGATCCTGGCTGGTGTGGCAGTGTCCTCATTCGCGGTTTCGCTGACCTCGTTCCTGATGCTGCGCTCGACCGGTGAGGTACGCCGCGCGATCGGATGGTTACTGGGCGGCGTCAGCCTCGTCAGCTGGGACGCGACCCTGGCGCTGATCCCCTATCTGGCGCTGGGACTGACAACGCTGATCTTTACCGGGTACGCTCTGAACCTTCTGCAGTTTGGTGACGACCAGGCAACGCAACTGGGATTGAACGTTCGCCGTGCCAAGTTCATCATCATTGTCGCGGCTTCGCTGGTCACGGCGGCGGCGGTCTCGTTCGCCGGCATTATCGGTTTTGTAGGACTCATCGTGCCGCACATCGTGCGCATCTGGTGGGGCGTGGATTATCGCCGCTTGATCCCGCTCAGCATCATTGGGGGCGCGGCGGTTCTGCTCTTCGCAGATGTACTGGCGCGGGTTGTACTGCCTCAGCAGGAACTGCCGATCGGGATCGTCACCGCGCTGGCGGGCGCGCCATTCTTTTTGTGGGTGTTGCGCCGCGCAAAGGATCAAGGAATTTGGTGAATGAACAACAATAAGAAAGTCAAAAAAGGATTGGTGATCGTCAATACTGGGAATGGCAAAGGCAAGAGTACCTCAGCGTTTGGTATCCTGCTGCGCGCCTGGGGGCGCGGGTTTCGCGTCTGTGTGGTCCAGTTTATCAAAGCCGAGACGGGTCAATGGGGCGAGGTCAAAGCTGCGAAGAAACTGGGCATCGACTGGTTTACCACCGGTGATGGCTTTACCTGGACCTCGAAGGATATGAATGAAACCACGGCACGTGCACTCAACGACTGGGAGGTTGCCAAAGAGAAAATCGTCAGTGGAAATTATGATGTGATCATCCTGGATGAATTTACCTACGCTCTTCATTTTGGCTGGCTGAAGACAAGCGAGGTGATCGACTGGCTCAAGGCGAACAAGCCGGAGGCTCTGCATCTCGTCATCACCGGGCGCGACGCGCCGCAGGCGTTGATCGACTATGCCGATCTCGTCACCGAGATGCGCGAGGTCAAGCATCCGTTCACACAGGGGATTCAGGCGCAACCGGGAATTGAATTTTGAAATAAAACTCGCGCTGAGCGGAGGGCGAGTGAAGCAAGTCCCGAAGACGAAGCGCGCAACAACATAGGAGATTTACATGCAACTCGAAGAAATCATCAAAGCTATCCAACCACTCGATGAAACTGCCATGCAGGCCGCGCGGGCACGCCAGGATACATTGACCAAGCCGCGCGGCAGCCTGGGAAGATTGGAGGAACTTTCGGTCCAACTGGCGGGGATGAAAGCTGCCCTGTTTCCTTCTGTGGAACGGAAGGCTGTCATTGTGATGGCGGCGGATCATGGTGTGGCGCGCGAGGGGGTAAGTGCCTATCCTCCCGAAGTCACAGCACAGATGGTGCTGAACTTTCTGCGTGGCGGAGCCGCGATCAACGTGCTGGCACGGCAGGCAGGTGCGCGCGTCGCGATCGTGGATATCGGCGTCGCAGTAGAGTTCGAACCGCTGCCCGGGCTGATCCGGCGCAAGGTTATGTGTGGGACGCGCAACCAGGCCGAAGGTCCGGCAATGACGCCTGGAGAGGCGGAGCAGGCACTTCAAGTGGGGATCGACATCCTGAATGAAGAAGCCGCGCGCGGACTGGACATCGTCGCGACCGGTGATATGGGTATTGGCAATACGACACCCTCCTCTGCGATTGCTGCGGCGCTGACCGGGCTTCCCGTCGCGCAGGTGGTCGGGCGCGGGACCGGGATCGACGACCAGGGCCTGGAGCGCAAGATCAAAGTGATCGAACAGTCGTTGGCGATAAACCGGCCGAATCCGAACGATGCGCTGGATGTTCTGCACAAAGTGGGCGGGCTCGAGATCGCCGGGCTGGCTGGTGTAATGATCGCCGCGGCGAGCCGCCGTATCCCGGTGGTGGTGGATGGTTTTATTTCCACCGCGGCTGCGATGATCGCGGTCGGGCTGGCGCCGCGTGCCCGCGATTATCTGATCGCCGCGCACCAATCTGTGGAGATCGGCCATCAGGCGATGTTCAGGCATTTGAACATCGTGCCTTTGATGGATTTGAATCTGCGCCTCGGCGAGGGGACCGGCGCGGCATTGGCGTTCCATCTGGTCGAAGCCTCGACGCGTATTTTGCGTGAAATGGCAACCTTCGGGGAAGCAGGTGTAACTGATAAGGAATAGATTTTCTCACCACGAAGGGCATCCTTCGACTTCGCTCAGGACAGGCTCCGAAACACAAAGGAATTAAAACCTTCGTGAACCTTTGTGCTACTTTGTGGTGAAAATAAGCTGAAATGCGAAACATACGAATTGCCTTTGGATTGATGACTACGCTTCCATTCCGACTCCCAGATGATTGGTCTGCGGGCGACAGCGGGCGCGCGTCTGTCTGGTATCCGCTGGTTGGACTGGTCATTGGCGTATTGACCTGGCTGGCTTGGAAGGGTGCAATGCTCCTGTTCCCTCCACTGGTGACAGGCGTTATCACGCTTGTGGTCTGGGTCACACTGACAGGCGGACTGCACCTCGATGGTCTCGCCGATTGCTGCGACGGCTTGCTGGCAAGCACATCCGTGGAACGCAGGCTCGAGATCATGAAAGACCCGCATGTGGGCGCGTTCGGCGTGATCGGTTTGATCCTGGTTCTGCTGCTCAAAGCCGCGGCACTCACTTCGTTCGCATCTCTCACTTCTGTTTCAAGCTTTGGGATCCTGCTTGCAGCGAGTCTTGCGCGCTGGTGTATCCTGCCTGCGGGGTTGCTTCGGCTGGCGCGCCCCTCCGGCATGGGCGCGGACTTCGCCTCCGGCTTTCGACGTTCGTTCCTCGTTTGGGGCGCGATCGTTCCATTCGTGATTGCGTTGTTACTTGGCACGCGCGGAATTTTGTCCACACTGGCGGCAGTTGGCGCTGCGTCTTTGGTCCTTTGGTTTGCAAAATCCCGCATCGGCGGCGTGACGGGCGATGTGTTCGGCATGGTCGTTGAAGTTGTGGAAGTCGTTGGTTTGCTTGTTTTTCTTGTTGGAGCCTGATGCAGAACTATCCCTTTCGTCTCGGCACCACTTCCTACATCATCCCCGCGGACATCCTGCCCAACGCGCGTTATCTGG
>DASTJG010000390.1:0-8258 GCA_035716785.1 Anaerolineales bacterium | reverse complement strand
ATCACGACGCCACTTAAGGAGGCACTACAAGGCCTTCAGGAAAATCCTTCGCTCGAAAGTTCCGTCTCGATCATGACGAGCACCGGGGAGAAACTACAGGGCCTGTCCGATCCGCAATCCCGGCAGATGTCGCAGGCGTTGCAGGAAACCGGAAAACAATTAGCCGGACAGGAAGGCAGTCCATTACAAGGAACCGGGCAGGAACTCGCTCAGGGAGATTATGTCTCCGCAGCCAATGAGTTAAAAAATATCAATGTGGATGAATTGAGCCAGGCAGAGCAGGGACAATTGGCAGATCAATTGGAGGCGATGGCGGATTCACTGCAATCCACAAACCCGGCATTGGCGAATGAGTTACAACAGGCAGCGGATGCACTTCGTAATGGCGATACTGCGACCGCGCAGCAGGCATTGCAAAATGCAGCCGAGTCTCTCGCGCGTGCCGGGCAGCAGCTCACCTTCTCACAGACTGCAAGCCAGACGGCTAGCCAGATGCAGCAGGGAGCCGGACAGGTGCTGGCGGCCGGCGGCGGACAGCAGCAGGCGAATCAATCGGGGCAGGGCCAGCAGGGGCAGGGATCGAATCAAGGTCAGCAACAAAACGGGTCTGGCGCATCCGGCGCGGGGCGCGGCAGCGGAACAAGTGAAGGACAAACCGGGAACGAGGCCGGCAGTTCACCCATCCAGCAAAATAACGGTCCCAGCGACGGCGGCGAAACAGCCTACGAACAGATTTACGCGCCCACGCTGCTTGGCGGGGAGGGCGGTCCGCAGGTCGATCTTCCCGGCACTGACGAGGGCGGCGAGGTGATCGGCGAGGGTCCGGTCACGCCGGGCGACCCGGGCACCAGCCTGGTGCCATACAGTGAAGTCTATTCGCAATACGAACAGATCAATAATCAGGCCATCGAAAACGGAGAAATCCCCGCGCAATTTACGGAAATCATCAAAAACTATTTTGACTCGCTTGAACCTTGATGGAGAGAACATGACCGCATTATCTGTGGATCAGTTTCGAGAGTATGGAAATAAGATCGAATCCGAGATCGGCAAAGTCATCGTCGGGCAGACGGAGGTGGTGCGGCATGTGCTGGTGAGCATTCTCGCAGGCGGACATGTGCTACTGGAAGGCGTGCCCGGACTGGGCAAGACGATGTTGATCCGCACGATCGGCGAGGCGCTGGACCTGAAGTTCGCGCGCATCCAGTTCACCCCAGACCTGATGCCTGCCGATATTCTGGGGACAGAGATCCTCAGCGACCAGGATGGGCGCCGCGAGTTTCGATTCCGCCCCGGGCCGCTCTTTGCCAATCTGGTGCTGGCAGATGAGATCAATCGCGCCACGCCGAAAACCCAATCCGCATTGCTGGAAGCCATGCAGGAAGGTTCGGTGACGGTCGCGCAGCAGACCTACCGGCTGGACGAACCCTTCTTCGTGATGGCAACCCAAAACCCACTGGAGATGGAAGGGACGTATCCATTGCCCGAAGCACAACTGGATCGCTTCTTCTTCAAGGTCAACGTGGACCTGCCGGATGCCAAAGACATGGTGGAAATCCTGGATCGCACGACCGGCAAAGAGACCCCCTCTGCGGCAAAAGCCGTCAGCGGCGCAGAGATCGTTCAGATGCGCGAGCTGGCGCGCACGGTGCCGATCGCTTCACATGTAAAAGAATATATCGCTAATCTGGTGCTTGCCACGCATCCGGATAATCCGAATGCTTCACCACTGGTAAAAAAATATGTACGCTATGGTGTTTCGCCGCGCGCCGGGCAGGCACTCGTACTGGGTGGGAAGGTCACTGCCCTGTTGAGCGGACGTTACAACGTCGCGTTCGAAGACGTCCATGCCGTTGCTCCCGCGGCAATGCGTCATCGTTTGCTGTTGAACTTCGACGGGCTGGCAGAAGGTGTCAGCACGGATGATGTCATCAATGAATTATTAAGTGTATTACAACCGCAAGTGAATTAAACACGAAGGCATCAATTTTTTAAGACCTTCAAAAATCCTTCGTGAAACTTCGTGTCCTTTGTGGTTAAAAACGTTCTCCATGTTATTCGACGAATCCACACTTCGCAAGCTCAATCAATTGACCCTGGTCGCCTCGCGCGTGCGCGCCGGTGCCATCAAAGGCGAACGCCGTTCTTCACGGCGCGGCTCGAGCGTGGAGTTTGCCGATTACCGCGATTACACTCCCGGCGATGACTTGAGGCATCTGGATTGGAATATCTACGCGCGCCTGGAGCGTCCCTTCATCAAGTTATTCGAAGAAGAGGAAGACTTAGCCGTTCACGTTCTGGTGGATGGCTCGCAGTCCATGGACTGGGGTGAAGGCGATGAGCACAAATTCAACTATGCCCGGCGATTGGCTGCTGGATTGGGCGCGGTCGCGCTTGCCTCTGGCGATGTGCTGACGATCGGATTGCTGCAAGGCGGCAAGGTCGCCGCGGAATTCGGTCCCTCGCGTGGACAGGGTGCACTCCCGCGTCTCTTTGGTTTTCTCGATGGACTGGAACCAGGCGGTGAAACAGACTTGAACTCTTCGCTGCGTGAGTATTCCATCACCCCGCGCCGACCTGGACTCCTGATCCTGATCTCGGACCTGCTTACCTCAACTGGCTACGAAACAGGTGTGCGCCGGTTACTGGGACGCGGACACGAATCTGCGCTGGTCCACATCCTCTCGCCCGATGAACTCGATCCACCGATGGCTGGCGATCTGCAACTGGTGGATAGCGAAACGAATCACGCCCAGGATGTTTCGCTCGATGGCGGCTTGCGCGCTCAATATCGCGCCCGCGCCCAGGCCTGGATCCAGGCCACGCAGCTGGATTGCCGCAAACAGGGAATCCGCTATCTGGATGTGACCACGAGCCTGCCCTGGGATCAGATGCTGCTTCTCGAAATGCGCCAGGCAGGAATTGTGAAATGAAAGGCATTCACCACGAAGGGACACAAAGGTGCACAAAGGAGAAATTAAACCTTCGTGTTCCTTCGTGCCCATTGTGGTGAAACGAGTGAGTAAATGCAATTCCTAACTCCTCTCGGCTTTTTACTGGCAGGTCTCGCGGTCCCGATCATTCTGCTCTACATGCTGAAGCTGCGCCGCAAGCAGGTGCAGGTTTCCTCGACCTTCCTCTGGGTGCAGTTGCTGCGTGACCAACAGGCCAACGCGCCCTGGCAAAAACTCAAACGCAATCTTTTGCTCATCCTGCAATTGCTCATCCTGGCTGCGCTGGTGATCGCGATTGCCCGCCCGGCGATCCATGTTCCTGCCGTTGCCTCGGGATCAGTCATCGTTTTGCTCGATGCCTCCGCTTCGATGAACGCGACGGATGTCAGCCCTTCGCGCTTCGAGGAGGCGCGCAAAGCGGTGGACGCTCTAATCGATGGACTCACGAGCGTTTCCTCCATGACCCTGATCCTGGTCGCCGATTCGCCTCAAACCCTGATCTCTGCCGAGACAGATAAGTCGCTGCTCAAGCAGGCACTGGACAAGGCGGGCGCCACTCAGGGACAGGCAAATTGGCAGGCTGCGTTCGCCCTCGCAGCTGGCGCGGCACGCAGCAACCGGGAAAAAGCGACCATCGTGATCGTCTCGGATGGAGGCTTGCCAGAGGATGGATTACCTGCACTGGCAGGTGATGTACGTTACGTCCCCATCGGTAAATCGCAGGACAACCTGGCAATTTCTGCGTTGGCGCTGCGACCTGCACAGAAAGGTCCGCAATTATTCACCGAGGCGAGCAACTACACTGGTGAAGACCGCAACGTATTACTGTCCATTTATTTCAACGATGAATTGATCGATGCAAGGCAGGTCGATCTGCGGGCGAAGTCAAGCGAGAGCTTCACACTTGATAACCTGCCAAACACAAGCGGCATCTATAAAGCGCGGCTTTCCGATCCCGGGCAAATGAACAAGCCGCTCGACGCACTCACACTGGACGACCAGGCATTTGCCATTTACCAATCCAGTAACGCCCGGCGCGTTCTGCTCGTTTCAAACGGGAATCTTTTCCTCGAGCAATTGCTGGCATCCCTGCCCGGCATCCAGCCGTTCCGCGCGCTGCCTGCGGCAGATGGAACGCTTCAAATCCCAAATGATCCTTTCGATCTCTATATCTTCGATGGCATCCTTCCGAAGGAATTGCCGAACGCACACCTGCTGTTCATCAACCCTCCCAGCAATCCATTGTTTGAAGTCGGAGAGGTGTATGGGGAGATCGTAAATATGCAGATAAACGACGATGAACTCACCCGCTTCGTAGACTGGAGCAATGTTCATATCCTGCAGGCACAAACGGTACAGACTCCGCCCTGGGCAAGCACACTGATCGAATCGGATTCGGGTCCCCTGGTCTTTGCCGGTGAGACAAAGAGTCAGCGCATCGCGGCGCTGATGTTCGACCTGCGTCAGAGCGACCTGCCTTTGCAAATTGCCTTTCCAATCTTGTTTTCCAACCTCATCAACTATTTGGCTCCGCCAAGCGCGTTCGACGCGACCCAATCACTGCATCCAGGCGAGGTCCTTTCCATTTTGCCGCAAACCGATGCGGATAAGATCGTGATCGCTTCGCCATCGAATAGGGCCTATACACTTGCTACAAATCAAGCCACCTTTGCACAAACGCATGAACTTGGCTTTTACGCGGTGAACTTTCTATCCAAAGGCTCGACCCGCGTGGAGTACTTTGCCGTAAACCTCTTCGATGAAAACGAATCGAATATTCAGCCGCGCGATTCGATCCACGTTGGAAGCGAAGCCGTCACGCCGACCGTTTCGCGTCAGCTTGGACAGCGCGAGTTGTGGATTTGGCTGGCTGCGCTGGCGCTGCTGATCCTGATGATCGAGTGGCAGGCCTATCATCGCAGACAACTACCGTCATTGCGAGGAGGGCGCTGGTCGAGTAGTGGCGCGAGTAGCGCCACGTATCGAGACCGGCCCGACGAAGCAATCTCCATTCGTCGCAACCAGCCGCCGGGAACGTCGGCATGAGCACACAGAAATGAGATTTACCGCGCCTTTGTTCCTGATCCTTCTTCTCCTCCTGCCGCTGGCAGCCTGGATGGGCTGGCCGGCGAAGGGTCCCGCGCGGCGGCGTGAGGTCGTTTCTCTGATCCTGCGTTTGACCATCATCGTCTGTCTGGTTCTATCCTTGGCAGGTTTGGAGATCATCCAGCGCGGGGATAATCTCGCAGTGGTCTTTGTGCTGGATGTTTCCGACTCGATGCCGCAGGAGGCGATCGCAGCGGAAGTGGAGTACGTGCGCGCCGCCCTGGATGCCATGAGTCCCGATGACCAGGCCGCGCTGGTTTTGTTCGGCGCGGATGCACTGGTGGAGCGAGCAATGTCGCCGGTCATGGAATTGAGCGAGATCACCTCTGTGCCGGTTACGAATGAGACGGATCTCGCGGAAGCGATGCAGCTGGGGCTGGCCCTGTTCCCCTCTGGCTACGCGAAGCGGATGGTCATTCTCTCCGATGGCATGCAGACCAACGGCGATGCGCTCGAAGCCGCGAAGTTCGCAGCCGCCTCTGACGTTCAAATCGTCGTCCTATCCTTCATTACACACAGAGATACAGAAGCATGGATCACGAACGTGGATGTGCCAACGTACCTCAGACCAGGCGAGGAATTCGATCTCGATGTCTCGGTCCAAACGACCGAACCGACGCGGGCAGTCCTGCGAGTGCTTGGCGGGGATGAAATTCTCTACGAACAGACCCACGACCTGCGGCGAGGACTCCAATCGTTGACGTTACCGCTGACTGCGGGACAACCCGGCTTTGTCACCTATCAGGTGCAGATCACACCGGAGCAGGACGGCTTTTATCAAAACAACCGCATGGATGCGTTCTCCCAGGTGGAGGGACCGCCGCGGATTCTGATGGTCGCTCCCCCTCCCGGTGAAACCCTGCCCGGCGGCGAGGCGCGCCCCGATGAACATTCAGCCCTCCTGCAGGTTCTGGAAGCAGCAGGACTCAGCATCGATCTCGTCGAGCCGAGCCATCTGCCATCCGACCTGCCGACGCTCGCACAATATGATTCCGTCGTCATGGTAGATGTGCCGGCGCGCATGCTCGGCACGAATCAAATGGAAAACATCCAGGCGTATGTGCATGACCTCGGCGGCGGATTGGTTGTCGTCGGCGGGCCGACAAGCTATGGCGTGGGTGGATATTATCGAACACCTCTCGAGGAAGCGCTGCCGGTTGACATGCAGATCAAGGATGAAAAACGGCGTCCATCGTTGGGCATCGTGTTCATCATCGACCACTCCGGCAGCATGTCCGAGGCAAGCGGCGGCGTGGAAAAGCTTGAACTGGCGAAGGAAGCCGCAGCACGCTCCATTGAGTTACTCTTTCCCACCGACCGAATTGGTGTGATCGCGTTCGACGATACTGCTTCGTGGGTCGTCCCGATGACGGAGCTCAGCGACCCGGCGCAGGTTGCCAACGCGATCGGGAGCATTCGCGAAGGCGGCGGAACGGATATCCTGGCGGGCTTGCAAGCCATGGCAGAGGTTCTGCCAGATGATCCCGCCAAAGTCAAGCACGTGATCCTGCTGACCGATGGCGGCGCGGACCCGACCGGCATCCCTGAACTGATTCAAAAGCTGAATGCGGAGAATGGCATCACGCTCTCCACGGTTGGCGTGGGCAACGATGCCGCACCTTTCCTTGAAGACCTGGCGACCATCGGCGCTGGTCGGTATCACTTCACGAACGACGCTGCCAGCATCCCGAGTATCTTCACGGAAGAGACATCGCTGGCGACGCGCGCTTATCTGGTGGAAGAACCGTTTTTTCCCGCGCTTGTCAATTCGTCGCCCATCCTGAGCGGCATCACCGAGACACCGCGTTTGCTGGGCTATGTTGCCTCCAGTCCCAAGGACCTCGCGCAGGTCATCCTCCAATCCGACAAGAAGGACCCGGTCCTTGCCACGTGGCAATACGGATTGGGTCGCTCGGTCGCGTTCACGTCCGATGCCACGGGTCGCTGGGCGCGCGATTGGGTGGGATGGAATGGCTTTCCCACGTTCTGGCTCCAGGCAGTGCGTTACACGATCGGCAGCTCAGCCAACTCCGCTTTACAGATGAGCGTTGCATCACAGGGAGAACAGGCGCGCCTGATGCTCGACGCACGCACTCCTAATGGTGAATTTATCAACGGGTATGAAGTACAAGCCAATGTCGTCGCGCCGAACGGCGAGGCGCAATCTATCACATTGAAGCAGATCGCGCCGGGGCGCTATGAGGCGTTCTTCCAACCCACAGAACAAGGCGTGTACCTGATCCGCTTCTCGGGGCAGCCGGGAGACGGAGGGACCAGCGATGCCTTTGCTGAGACCACTGGCTGGACTCTCTCCTACTCACCGGAATACAAACATCTCGATTCGGACCCGGACTTGCTTGTACGATTGGTCGCGACCAGCGGCGGGAAGTTTGGGACATCAACCCCCGCCGACATCTTCGAGCATGACCTGAAAACCACGCGCGCCGCGCGTCCAGCCTGGACCTGGCTGGTGCTGCTCGCCGCGCTCCTGCTTCCGTTCGATATTGCCTCGCGCCGCTTGATGATCACCCGCCAGGACATGCTGCGCCTGCGAGAATGGATCCTTGAAAAACTGGAAATCCGGAAGCCCGTGGTTCAACAGGAGCCGGCGCAGCCGACTCCACATTTGCAGCCACTCTTCAAAGCCAAAGAGCGGGCACACGATGACACATCATCTCCTCGCTCATTACCAGCCGTTGATAGAAATATCGAGCAGGCTCCTGGCCCTGTACGAATGGCTGAACCAGCAAAAGAACCAGAAAAAACATCTCAGGAACAGCGTGTTCCTACGCCTGAGACAGCTTCATCGACAACTTCCTCCCTGCTGGCGCGTAAGAAGGCGTTGAGAAAAAAATCTGAGTAACCCTCTATATGTGGGTTCTTACCGAATCACCCCGCTGACCACCACCACACCATCTCCCCATTCAGCGGAGGTGAAACGAACAGGCAGGTACTCTGCGCGCCGCAACTGCTTTTGGATCTCTTCTTCAATTGCCTGCTTCGTGGATGGCGGTAACGGCAAGTTCAAATCCAGGATTTCCACCACAGGCAAACCATCTTCCAGTGTAATCCGCGCTTCCCCGCTGACGTGGAAATGCAGACCGGTGATGATCACATCCCCCTCTCCCGAAATGGAATCAGGCGTGATGTGGATCTCCGGGTAGGCAAAGGGGATCTGCGGATATTTGTTCAGATACC
>DASTJG010000389.1:0-2893 GCA_035716785.1 Anaerolineales bacterium | reverse complement strand
TTGTCGTATAACAACAGCATGACGTTCTTCCATCACATCGAGCAAATGGAAGGTGTGGACTATCGCTTCCTGAAGCAATTCACCGGCGATGTGACAGATGAGAATGGTCACACCTACACCGATACCTTCGAGATGCTGGTGCGCGACATCGACAAGGGTGTGATGACAATGGTCGACCCGATGGGCGCGTTGATGGAGCAGGCAGGTGTCATCCAGTCTGCGAAGATCGGCGAAGCGGACGTCAAGTTGATGAAGGCGAACGAAGTCTATGAGTTCACGGCGCGCGAGATGAAGCGCGATCCGCATTTGTTGTATTACATCAAGAAGGATTGAAAGAAGAAAGAAGCTAACCACGGAGTCACAGAGCTTTGAATTTTCTCAGTGTCTCCGTGACTCCGTGGTTCACGATTGTTTTTTGTGATAATTCGCGGCAAAAGAATCCATGAAATCTTATTCCTCCCTCAAATCCATCCTCGCAGAATTCTTCCCTTTGCATCGCACCCTCGCCTCCGATGAGCATGACAAGACACTGGAGATCATCGGTTCGTATATGCCCGACTCGTCGAACTACACCATCGAGACCTACGCGCCGTTGACTCCCGTCTGGACGTGGAAAGTGCCTGAGAGGTATGTTGTTCACGAAGCCTATTTGGAGATCGAAGGCGGCGAGCGCGTGGTAGATTTCAAGGACAATCCGCTTCATATCGTTTCGTATTCTTTGCCCACGGACAAGGTGCTTTCATTTGAAGAACTCCAGCCGCACCTATATTTCAATGAGAAACGTCCGCATGCAGTCCCGTGGATTTTTAAATATTACGAACGGGATTGGGGTTTCTGCCTGCCGAAGAACACCTTCGACAAACTTCCACGCGACAAGAAATATCATGCAGTGATCAAATCCGAATTTGTTACCGACCCGCAGCAGGGATTCAAAGTTGCGAGCGCGGTCGTTCATCCCGAGGGCGGACCGAATCCCGCCGCGGGTGAGTTTCTCGTGCAGGCGCACACCTGTCACCCGATGCAAGCCAACGACGACGGCGCGGGCGTGGTCAGCGCGATCAGGTTGGCGCGGCGCCTCGCCGAGGATCCGCTGCCGGCTGGGTCGATGAGCGTCCGTTTCTGGTTCGGGCCGGAGACGATCGGCACGATCGCCTGGCTCGCGCACAACGAACCGCTCATCCCCAATCTGCGCGGCGGTATCTTCATGGAGATGACGGGCAATCAAAACAGGATTGCCTGGCATCACACCCGCCAGCATAACCATCTTCTCGACCGCATCACGAATTATGTTTTGCGCGATACCGATCACGATGAACGTGATTTCGCCGCCGCGCCCGCCAACGATGAACGTGTTATCAACGGGCCCGGCGTCAACGTACCGTGCATCTCGCTCAACCGTTTTCCCTACGACGAGTATCACACCACCGACGACAATCTCGACATCATGCATGAAGACATGCTCCTCGGTGCAGCGGATGTTGCCGAGCAGATCATCCGCATCTACGCCAGCAACTACATCCCGAAGCGCACGTTTCGCGGTCCCGTTTTTCTCAGCGGTCACGGACTCTGGGTGGACTGGCGCGAGAACTGGTCGCTCAACCGTGCCATCGAAAAGATCATGATGCGCTTCGAAGGCCAGCATTCGATCTTCGATATCGCCGAACAGGTCGGGCTCGATTATTGGACCGTGCATGGCTATGTTGAAAAATTCCGTGCCAGGGGATTCGTGACTCCCTTGCCGATCCCCTCGGAGGCGCAGAATGCGTAGTAACGACTTAAGTCGTTACTACATTTGATTTATGAAACCCAAAGTTGTTGCTATTATTCAAGGACGCATGTCCTCCTCCCGCCTGCCGGGGAAGATCCTGGCCGACATTGTCGGTCAGCCCATGTTGCAGCGCGTCTTCCTGCGGACCTCGCGGGCGGCTACTGTGACCGAGACCATCTTCGCCACGACGACCGATCCCTCCGATGATCCCGTCGCGGAATATTGCGACTTCAGCGGGATCCCCTTCGTGCGCGGGAACCTCTACGACGTGCTCGACCGTTATTATCAGGCTGCCAGACAAACCAAAGCAGATGTGGTCGTCCGCATCACCGCAGACTGTCCGGTCATCGACCCGGCGTTGATCGACGATGTCATCAACACTCTGCTTGAAGATGAGTATGACTTTGCCTGTAATCGTCTTCCGCCTCCCTGGCACCGGACCTATCCCATTGGCTTGGACGTGGAAGCCTGCACGTTCAAAAATCTGGAAAAGGCCTGGAAGAAAGCTACAGAACCGCAGCACCGAGAACATGCCATGCCGTATTTCTACGAAGGTGTGGAATTGACTCGCCAAAGCCGAGCGCTGGAAACAGGTACCTCTCCGCGTGGGTTTACGGTCGCGTTATTGCATCACACTACTGACTTTGGTGATTACCGCTGGACAGTCGATACCCCTGAAGACCTGGAATTCATTCGTCAGGTATACAGCCGCTTCGACGGGCGTGATGACTTCACCTGGAAGGAAGTTTTAGACGTGGTTCACAACGAACCCAAGTTGATGGAGATCAATGCTGGCGTGCGGCATAGGACATTGAAAGACCTTGATGAACGCGCCACTGGCCACTGATTACTGATGTCACTGATCACTCTCTTCTCCGCCCCCAAGCCTTTCACCGATCCGCACATCGCGATGATCCAGCGCAACGCGCTCAAGTCATGGACTCTGCTCCCCGATGTCGAAGTCATTTTACTCGGCGACGAGACGGGTCTCGCCGAAGCCGCGCGTGAATTGGGCGTAAAGTACATTCCCGATGTAAAGTGCAATGCCAATGGCACGCCATTGATCTCGTCAATGTTTCAATTGGCACGCGAACATAGCAACAGCGACCTGCTTTGCATCATCAA
>DASTJG010000388.1:0-4555 GCA_035716785.1 Anaerolineales bacterium | reverse complement strand
CAAGGGTGACTGTCACCTGAGCTTATGCCGCGCTTCGCACTTTCTTCCAATACCTCAGCAATCCATCTGCGCTCATGCCGGGCGGGTTTGCCAGCTGGTAGGCATTCACCACCTCTTCGCTCAATCCCAGCTTTTCATTATCTACCAGGGTCCGGTCGGTGAAGAGCCGGCGCAGTTCCTCGATCGAGGGATTGGCAGGCATCACTTCTTCCATCCAGCTCTCGGAATCATCGATCGCCTCCTCCACCGCGCGCAACTGCCACTCGGGATCGTCGAAGATGCCGAAGTGAGTCGGTGCGATGCGCGCAAACTTTTCCTCGCGCAAGCGCTTCATGCTCTCGCGCCAGCGTTCCAGATGCAGCTCGGGCGGGACCATCGGGATGCGCAGGTATTGATAACCGGGGATCCGCACGCCGCCTACGTCGCCGGTGAAACAAACATCTTCGAACAAATAGCAATAATGATGTTCGGCATGACCGGGAGTGTTGATGGGAAGGAAACGCAGATTCCCAATGACGATCTCTTCCGCATCCTGCGGGATGTGGAGCTTGTCCTCGGGGACAGGCAGGAACTCGCCCCAGAGTGTCTCCATCTTATCGCCGTAGATGCGCGTGGCGCTGGCGATGAGCTTCTCGGGGTTGAGCATGTGCGGCGCGCCGACGGGATGCACATAGACTTCCGCTCCCTGCTGCGCCAGCCAGCCCGCCGCGCCGGCATGGTCGAGGTGGATATGCGTCAACAGGACGTGGGTTACCTCGCGGGGAGACAAGCCCGCTTGCGCCAGGCCCGCTTCCAGCGCGGCAAGAGTCGAGCCGGGTCCGCTTTCGATAAGTATCGCACCATCCCCATACGGAATCAGATACGAGGCGATGGACTTCGGGCGTCCCTGAAAATTCAAGTCAAGTGTGATAATACGGGTCTGCGCCATGAGACATCCTGAGAAAAAGTATTGACTGCAAAACCGGAAAGGGTTTCGGAAAGATCCGCTTCGCAATAGACACGACAGACAGGCACTTTGCGTTCCTCCAGCGACTGCGCAAGGTCCTCATTGTTCGCGTGACCGCCAAAGGATTGTGACATCAGGAAAACAACGACAGGCCGCAGGTTGCGTCGCTGGAGGCTATCCACACCGATCAACAATTCGGGCCAGATCATGGGTGTAACCAGGATCGCGCTGCTGCCTTGCGGGAGCTGCCCCATCTGTGCAGCGACAAGTCCCGGCAGAGTGTAATTGCTCTCCGCCTGAAGGAACGCCAGTTCTTCGAGGATCTTGGCTTCCTGCCGCTCGCTTCGTTCTGCCGGAATGACTTTAAACGTACGCCCCGAGGCACTGACCAGGCCCACTGCCCGACGCTGCTGGATGAAGTAATGTGCAAGCGAAGCGGCAATGCTGATCGAATACTCCAGCGTGGAGGGCGGCAGCTTTACCTTGCGCCGCCGCAGCAACAGCAGGTCGTCAATCGGAGGATGCTCGTACTCTTCCTCGGGTTTGGCAACATGCGCGCTCTTGTGCGTATCGAGGAACAGCCAGACTTCGGCTTGTGGATCCTGTTCGAACTCTTTGACCATGAGCTGGCCGCGGCGGATACTGGTGGGCCAATGGATGCGCTTCATCGGATCACCGGACACATATTCACGAACGCCCGCGGCGTGCGGAGTAATATCGATGGATTTACGTCGGATCGCTTTTCCACCGGGTAACAGGCCTGGCGGAGAAAGAAACGCGGACACGGGGAAGATGAGTGGCAGAACCATCAGCGAGGAATTTGCCGGATAACTTTTCGAAACACGGAAAATCCCGAACGGATCACCGGCCGTGATCGTCGTTGGTCCCAGTGGGAAACCGCCGCGGTTGGTAAGCCATGTTCGGGCCGTATAGATGCGCTTCTGCTTTGAGCGCAAAAAGGTCAGGATGCGCGAGCCGGTCGCGTAGGGAATAGTCGTCTCATTCGCCACTTCCAGCCACAGTTTCGGCAGCCTGCTCTCATTCGAGATCTCGAAGTGCTCTTCGAAGATATCGCCCACACTGGCACGCAGGGAACGGGCTCGCCGCTCCACTCGGATACCGCGCAGCGCGGGGATGGTCAGCAGCCAGGCAAGCAGGAGCAGCAGTATACCAAGATAAAGGAGCCTGACGTAAACTGTTCCACCATTCACCACTGTCCCGGTCGCGCCAAAGACAAGTGTAAGGAGAACCAAAATGCGTCCGGGCGTCACTGCGCTTTGACCTTTTCCCTCTTCGTGGAGGCCTGATAATCGCCACCAGGCACCGGAGCAGCGTAGACGATTTCCTGCACAATGCGGTCCGCGCTCAACTCACGCAAGCGCGCCGCAGGCGAGACAATGATGCGATGACCCAGCACGGGAACTGCCAGCGCCTTGATATCATCCGGCAGGACGTGATCACGTCCATGCAAGGCGGCACGCGCCTGCCCTGTGCGGAACAACGCCAGACTGCCGCGTGGACTTGCACCGAGATACACATCCCCGCTCTGGCGCGTGCGTCCCACCAGATCGATGATGTAGCGCTGGATCGCATTCGAGACATAGATCTCACGGATCTGGGCAATGGCTTTCAGCAGATCATCGGCTTTGACCACCGCTTTCAGCGACTCAATTGGATGCTGGATCTGCTGGGCATTCAAAACTCTCATCTCTTCCGATGGGTTGGGATATCCCAAACGCACGCGCACCAGAAAACGATCGAGCTGTGCTTCGGGGAGAGGGAATGTGCCTTCATATTCAATTGGATTTTGGGTGGCGAGTACCATGAATGGCTTTGGGAGAGGATAGGTTGTCCCATCCACCGTGACCTGGTGCTCCTCCATCGCTTCAAGCAACGCCGCCTGCGTCTTGGGCGTAGCGCGGTTCACTTCATCGGCAAGGACGATCTGTCCCATGATCGGCCCCGGCCGGAACTCGAATTTGTGCGTCTCCTGGTTGAAAATGGAAACGCCTGTCACATCGCTTGGAAGCATATCGGGCGTGAATTGGATGCGGTTGAAGGTGCAGTCCAGTGACTTCGACAGGCTGCGCGCCAGCATGGTCTTCCCCACTCCTGGCACATCCTCGATCAAAATATGTCCCTGGCAGAGCAAGCCGATCACTACCAGTTCCAGGGATTGAGCCTTCCCCACAATTACCTGCTCAAGGTTACTGACGATACTCTCACCAAAACTCTTTAGGTCGATCATGCTCGTTGCTCTCCCAACCCCGCACGCTTCGTGAAAAGATTTTGTGGCGTGCGGGGCAATTTCTGTGTTTTTCGGCACCGAACCATGATTTGCTCAGCAAATCAGGCGGTGTGCAGGGGCAACCCATCCTTTCTAATGCCGGAGATGGGTCGCCGCTACTGAATCACCGCCCTGATTGTACCCCGCACGCTTCGTGAAGAAAAGATAGTGAGCCCCTCTATGGAGGGGTTTACTGTCATTGCAAACGGAGCGAAGCAATCTCTTGTTGAGTGAGATTGCTTCGTCGCCTGGGCGCAACGTGTTGCGCCCCTACAAAACCGGGCGGCTCGCAATGAAGTATTACTCAATATTCACCGTTGCCGTCATGTTCCATAGGAAGCGCGGATCGGCTTCAGCGAGCGTGATGGTGACTTTGTAGGTCATATCGCCCAGGTATTCGCGCCCAACAGGATCTATTTCTGTGACGGCACCTTTGAACTCTTCTCCGGGAAAAGCATCCAGTTGGATATTGGCTTTGTCACCGATCGCGACATTCGCCACGTCGATTTCCGCGAGGTCCTTGGTCTCGACCATCCAAACGGAAGTACCAGCCAGGAAGGCAATGGGAAGAGTCGGTGCGACCGATTCGCCAACGGTGAGATCGAGGCTGAGCAGGACACCGTCGATGGGTGCGCGCAGTTCATAGAGTTCGAGCGCGGCTTCGGCGGCGGTGACATTGGCATACGCCGCGTCCAGCCGTGCTTCCAACACAGGCAATTGCTCAGCATCCACACCGCCTTTCAGACGGTCATACCTGCGTTGGAGATCTTCCATTTTTGCCTTATCCAACGCCAGGTCATTCTCGGCTTCGATGATCCAATCCGCGGGCGCGGGGCCTTTGAAATGCTTCGTCTTGACCCTGTACTCATAGCCTTTCCAGTTCTGGATGATGAACCGGCGCGTTTCGGTTTGAGGAACTTTATCTTCATTCTGGACATAGTCCAGATAATCAACGGCCTCTTCATATTCTTCCCTGGCATCCTTCAGATCAATAGCAACCTGGGCCAGTTCGGCGCCCCCGGCGTTCTGCAAATCGTTCAAGGCCTTCTTCGCACTGGCCAGTTCGAGCCGGGCGGTGGCAAGTTCTGCCTGTACAGTTTCCAGCCCAATCAACTGGGCAATGACATCCCCCGCAGCAAGAGTCTCGCCAGGCTGCGCAAGGATCTTGGACACCACACCGCCCTGCGCAAAGGCAAGGTCCACAGACGGCGCGGGAAGCAGCGTCCCTTCGGCGGTGACGGTGGAAAGTTTGGTTGGTTCGACTTCGGGTTCAGCTGTAGCCGCGGGAGTGTTCGTCGCGCCGCACGCAGTAAGAAGAACAG
>DASTJG010000387.1:0-2674 GCA_035716785.1 Anaerolineales bacterium | reverse complement strand
TCAACGCTACCGTGTGGAGGATCTGCGCAGTTCCAATGGAACGTTCGTCAACGGAGAGCGCATCGATGGGTCGGTGTGGCTCAAGCCGGAAGATACGATCCGCATCGGGCAGTATCGCTTCGTGATGGGGAAAGACCAGCTTGCCCAATATGACGACAGCAATGGGCTGAGAGTCGACGCGATCAACTTGAACAAGTGGGTGCGGAAAGACCTGAACATCCTTCAGGACATCTCGGTTTCCTTCCAGCCCAGAGAGTTCATCGTCGTGGTCGGCCAGAGCGGAGGTGGGAAATCCACGTTCGTGGACGCGGTTGCAGGCTACCGTCCGGCGACGCCTCCTTCGCGCGTCCTGGTCAACGACATCGATATTTACACTCACTTCGATGCCATTCGCAATGACATTGGCTTCGTCCCACAAAAAGACATCATCCACATGGAATTGACTGTTTACCAGGCGTTGGATTACGCCGCCCAGTTGCGGATGCCTGCGGATACGTCGCCGGAGGAAAGACACAGGCGGGTGATCGAGGTTCTGGAAGATTTGGACCTGAAACACAGGCAGGATGTTCAAATCAGCGGCTTGAGCGGCGGGCAACAGAAACGCGTCTCCATCGGCGTGGAGCTGCTGACCAAGCCCGGGCTCTTCTTCCTCGATGAGCCGACCTCCGGCCTGGACCCCGGGACGGAAACCGCGCTGATGCAGTTGATGCGGCGTCTGGCAGACCAGGGACGCACGATCGTCCTGATCACGCACGCCACCAAAAACGTGATGCTGGCAGACAAAGTGATCTTCCTGGCGCGCGGCGGATACCTGGCATGGTTCGGTCCGCCCGAGGAAGCGCTGGAATACTTCGATCAATATCGCTCCGAACGCGAGCGTCGCGCCGGCAAGATCGAGTTCGATGAGATCTATGCCATTCTGGATAACCCTGTGCATGGGAAGGCTGACGATTGGGCAAGGCGCTATCGCGAAAGCCAGGCATATCAAAAATATGTTGCTAAGCCGTTGGAAGGCAAGTGGTCTCCGGATCGAGCCCCGACGATCCCGCGACCTGAACAGGCAGCCCAAAAGACTGGTGGTTCATCATCCCAGCAGGTCTCTGCACTGCGGCAGTTCATGATCCTCTCGGCTCGTAACCTGAAGATACTGACGCGCGATCGCTTTGGGCTGATCCTGATGCTGGCGACCGCACCGCTGGTCAGCCTGTTGGACGTGGTGCTGGCGGTTGTGATGGGGCGCAATCCGTTCGACTTCTACACCGGCGATGCGGCGCGCGTCATTATCACCCTGTTCCTGCTGACGATCTACGGCGTTCTGGTCGGCGGCATCTCTCAGATGCGGGAGATCGTCAAAGAACAGGACGTGTACAAACGTGAACGGCTGGTCAATTTAAAAATTCTGCCCTACGTGCTATCGAAGGTATGGGTAGCTGCACTGCTGGCGTTATACCAGGCGCTTGCTTATACCCTCGTTCATTACCTTGCGTTCGATATGCCCGGAGGTGTGGTCGAGTTCTTCCAGGTCTATATTACGCTGACGCTGGCCACCCTCGCCGGCATGATGCTGGGACTGTTCGCCTCGGCCCTCGCGCCCAATGCCAGTTCCGCACCCCTGCTGGTGATTATCCTCATGTTGCCGCAGATCGTGCTGGGCGGCGCGTTGATCCCGCTGCCGACCTTCGTCAGCGCGCCCACGTCCACACGCTGGGCGTTCGAAGCGTTGATGAGTATCACCGGTTCCGGCTCTGATCTCGCCGCGGATATTTGCTGGGCATTGCCTCCGGACGTGCGGGTTGCCATGACGATTGAGGATAAGCTGGCGAATAACTGTCGCTGTATGGGCTTGAACATGCTCAAGGAAGAGTCCTGCAATTTTCCGGGGCTGGGGAGTTTCTATAACCCTACTATCGACCAGCCTCCACCCGTGGAGCCTGCGCCGCTCTCGCCCCCTCCTCCCGAACCTGTTCTGCCTGAGCGCCCGGTCCAGCCGCTCGACCAATCTGACAATGTAGCCATGGCAGACTTCTTCCAGAAGCTTCAGGAATGGGAGGCGCAAGCCAATGAAATTCAGGCAGACTACAAACAACAGATCGAAGCCTATCAGGCACAGTCTGAAGTGTATAAGAGCGAAGTGATTACATACCAGACAGAACTGGCAGAATGGCAGGTGGGTCAGGGTTCGGCCGTTTCACCTGCTGAGTTTGCAGTCAATAAATTCTATACTGATCTGGGTTGGACGGCTGTCAACAAGGATGATCCTGTGGCTTACTGGGGAAAGATCATCAAAGCCTGGATGGTTCAGTCGTTCATTATTCTGCTTTTGTTTGGAGCGATCCTGTTCCTGCAAAAACGAAAAGATGTGATTTGAGATGCGAAGCAAACTTCGACGGATCACCTTACTTCTATTTGTATTTGGTGTTACAGCGAGTGCCTGCGGCTCATCGCCAGCGAACGTGGCAAAACAAAGTACGCTGGATGCGATCAGCGCGTCTGTCCGGCAGACTTCCACGGCAGTCGCGGCTCGAAATCAAAACCCGAATGCTTCCATCGAGACAGCCCAGGCGGACGCGACGAATCAGGCGCAACTGGCCCTGGGGACCCAGGGTGCGCAGGAAGAATTGAGTGCTGAGGCCCAGGCCGCGACAGCCTCGGCGGAGGCGCCCATCCGAGCGGA
>DASTJG010000386.1:0-16236 GCA_035716785.1 Anaerolineales bacterium | reverse complement strand
CTGCTGCCAGGTCAAAGGAGGTGAAGCAATTGGCAGCGCTCAGATTTTCAGCACTGGTTTTGTAGCGCTGTGCAAGGGAATAGACCGTATCGCCCGCGCCACTCAGGATGCGGATCCATCCAGGCGGCGGAGTACAGGCAGTAGGTGAAATAATGGAAATGGTTGGGGAAGGGGACGCGGTCTCGGTTATTGTCGCGGTCGCGGTTTGCTGCCCGGCAGTTTGGGTAAACGTTGGAGTGGGAAAGCTCAGCGGCAGTGTGGGAGGGATTTGTGTGGGGGTGGCAGGTGAGGGCAGAGTTTCAGCCAGTGAAAGAAAGATCCCGCCAAGGACCAGTACCACTGAAACAATCGCAATGATGACTCCACCACCCAACTGACGCAGGGCTTGCATGACTGGCGCTCCTAGGGTTTCGCGGGCGCGTTCTTGGCAATCGGCAGAAGGACACTAAATGTCGAGCCGGCGCCCGGTTTGCTATCCACCCAGATGCGTCCTTTCTGTGCCTCGGTGAGCGTCTTCGCGATCGAAAGCCCAACACCGGTGTCGCCCACACCCTGAATCAAAACATTATCCGCTCGATACAGGCGGGTGAAAACGCGTCCCAGGTCTTCCGCGGGAATGCCTCCGCCTGTGTCGGTCACCTGGATGAGGACATATTCCTTGCCATCTTCCACTCGTGTTTGTACTTTTAAATGCACCGTTCCTTCCGACGGGGAGGCCGCGCCCGCGTTTTGCAGGAGGTGGATCAGGATTTGCTGCAAAGCCTCGCGGTCGGCGTAGATCGGTCCCACGTTCTTAGGCAGGTCGAGGTGCAGCGAAATGTTCTTTTCGCGGATCTGGCTGCTCGTGTAGGACATGGCGTTGTCGATGATCAGGTCCAGATCGACCGGTTCGGGCTTAAGTTCATGCAGACCGGTTTCCAGCGTAGTGACCTGGATCAAGTCGTCGATCAGGCTGCCAATGCGCTCCGTGGAGGATTTAATGCGCTCCACGAACTTGCGCTGCAGCGTCCCAAGGATACCCACCGATTCGCCCAGCAGCAGATCGGTGTACCCTACAATGGAGGACATTGGCTGGCGAAGTTCCTGTGAGATGGAAGCGACCACTTCGGCCTGTTCGAGCGAGTGGGTCGCGGAGGATGAACCTTTTTCAGCTTCCATGATCTTTATGTTGGCTTCTGCCAGCTGGTTCTGCAGGCGTGCCATTTCCTCCAGCGTGAGACGCAGCTCATTTTCCACCTGCTTGGAAGAGCCAAACTTGCCGATCTTTTTGACAGCACTACCACTGGGAGCGGCACGCAGGGTTTCGTTCTCCTGTTTGAGTTTCTCGAGCGCCTTTTGTGTCTCCTCCTGTATCCTTCTCATCTCGGCGAGATTCTCAGCCTGGGCGAGGCCTTCCTGGGACTCAGTTTTGACCGTTTCCATTTCCTTGAGCAGTTCATTGTTGCGTCGTTCCAGGTCCGCAACGCGCGCCTGCGCCACATCCAAAGCCTGTTTGGCCTGTTCGCCTTTGACTTCGAGCGAACTCATCTTCTGTCCGCGCTGGATGATCGGGACCAGTGAGACGGCAATGTTCGTGAGGAAGGCCTGATCCTCTGCGCTCCAGAGGCGGTTCGAGTAGGGCGATAGCAGCAGCACGCCGCCCAGCGGATCCTTGTCCGAGGAGACGATCGGCACGCTCATCAGGTGGCCCGGGTTGGTCAGACCCAGCAGGTCGCTCAAGCCTTTGATGTCAGCCGAGGTGCTGCTGGCCGGCAGCCGCAGCGGACGTCCGCGCTGCAGGGCGTTGGTGAGCATGGGGATCATGGTCTTGTTCATGCTGCCACCCTCGAGATTCTCTTCGCGGATCAGGTCGTAGCCGCTGGCAATCTGCATCTGGGTGTTGTTATCGGTGAGATAGATCAGGAAGCACAGGTCTGCCAGCATCGTCTGGGCGATGGCGCGGGTGATCGCCTGGCTCAGCTTATCGGTGGCAGATTCGCCCGCCAGCGCGAGCAGCGCGTGGAAGGTCTTGGGATCGGTGCTGTATTTGCGTCGCTCTCCAACGGGCGTATCCTGATTTTTGATGCTCGTCAGCCGGTTAGATGGACTCGGGAAACGCTGCGGCAGGGTTAGCAACAGAGGGTAGGATGCCACATGTGCCAGCCTGACCACACCGGGAAAATCCGCGTCGATACGGCCGACCAGCAGATAAAGCAAATGACCTGCTAAATTGATCAGGAAGAACGCAAAGCCGTATCCCGATCCATCCGGCCGGCGCACAAGCAAAATGGATAAGCCCAGGAGCGCAAACCCAACACTTGCCCATTGCCAGTACGTTTCATAGGAGGTTTGGTTGTAGGGGCCAGAGGAGGGAGAAGCTCCAGATGCAACCAGGCTGAAAATAAGTGCAGCAGCAACCAGCAAACTCAAAAGCCAGGTCCCGGCATCCGCCGCGCGGCTGGGTTCGGGGAATGCCCATAACCAGATCAGCCATACCATGGAGAAAAGCGTTACCGTCCGGTCGAGCGGCGGCAGGAAGAGCGACAGATTAAGAATCCCCTGACTCCCGAGCAGCCCGATCAGGACAAGCACAATTTGCGCCATGAGCAACATTCCCAGCCCAAACAGGGTCCGGCGCGCCTGCGGGAATTCACTTGACCGCCAATGGACGAAAGCCGACTGTAATCCCCATGCAATGCAAAGGATTAGTACTAAATGATAGAACGAAGTTCCAGGGAATTCGGTGAAGAACGAAATAATGTCGTAGAGAGATGCGCCCATGTTATCTCTGATTATATTCCACTTGCCGAAATCTGTCTCGACAGAATGGGTTATTTGCGTTACAAGACCGTAATTTATCTGGGGAATTCTCCCTGTGGATTGCGCCGATGCCGCGCTTGTCCATTTCCGGAACGGTTGTCACCTTTATAATATATCCATGCCTCGTAGCGCGATCCGTGTTCTTTTCATCGTTGTGTTGACCTTTCTCGTCATTGCTGTGTCGGTTGTTTTCTCCGGCTACTACGAGTTGCAGGAGGCGTCTGTTTCCGATGCTTATGCCCAAACTGCCCGGCATTACCGCAACGCGGCACAGCGCATTCCCTGGCGCGCTGATCTCTACGAGCTGTCTGGTCATACGTATTACAACGCGAAAGATTACACACAAGCCGATGTCCTCTATCAAAAGGCTTTTTCGCATCGTGCGCTTTCTCCGGATGGTTGGGTGGCCTGGGGGGATGTCAATTATTTGAATGATGACCCGCAGCGTGCGACCGAGATCTGGGAACAGGCCCTCGAACAGAAGGATCCATCTGACAGGCTTTACTCGCGTCTTGCAAGGATCTACCAATCCGATGGTGACCTTGCCAGAGCGACCGGGTACCTGCAAAAATATGTTTCTGCACAGCCGGAAGACGCCTCGGCACATTATCGTCTGGGGCTTCTCTTGATCTTGTCCGATCTTGATCACGCATTGACCGAGTTGGTCAGCGCTTCTCAACTGGACCCTGAGCTTGACCCGGCGGTACAGACGTTACGTACTGCCTTGAACCTGGCCTCACTGGATGACTCGACCTCCGCGCGTTTTGTCATCACCGGGCGTGGACTTGGCCTGGTCGATGAATGGCAACTGGCACAGGGAGCGTTCGAATCGGCTGTGAAAGCAGAGGAGAAGAACGCAGAAGCGTGGGCCTGGTTAGGGGAGGCAAAGCAGCAGACAGACGCGCCCGAAGGAGGTGCGGCAGAACTCGAACGGGCATTAATGTTGAATCCGAATTCACCCATTGTGCGCGGCTTGCGCGGACTGTACTTCCAGCGCGCCGGAAATTTTCGTCAGGCGCTGGCAGAATTCCAGGCTGCGGCAGAGTTGGAACCGGCCAACCCTGCCTGGCTTGTTTCGATTGGCGAGTCGTATGTTGGTCTTGGAGATTTGATCCGTGCTCTGGAGGCATATCAAGCCGCGACGGCGCTTGCGCCTGAAGACCCGAAGTACTGGCGCCTGCTGGCGAGCTTTTGTGCGCAGAACAATGTGAATATTAGCGATGTCGGCCTGCCTGCCGCGCAACAAGTGGTCCTCCTTGGTGAGGAAGACAGCACATCGCTGGATCTGCTTGGGTGGCTGCTGACCCTGGCTGCGCGCTACGATGAGGCAGAGCAAACGCTGGCGCGTGCTCTTGAATTGGATCCCCAAAACGCGTCCGCCCATTTGCATTTGGGAACGCTGTACCTCGAGACTGATGAACGTGCTCTGGCATACGATCATCTCGTCCAGGCGCGCGATTTGGGGAGTGAGGAAGCCGGGCTGATTTTGCAGCAGTATTTTCCATAGATTTCTCGCGCTCCGCTCCACGCGAGTTTATTTCTGATAAAATCCCCCGCATGAAATTCATTTTTCGTTCCGCTTTCCTTCTTTTTTTTCTTGTCTCCTGTGCGCCTGCTTCCTCCATACCTTCGGTACCCACAATTTCCTCGGCTGAATCGGGTGAGGTGCTCTATCAGGAGGAGTTCGAAGACAACACAACGGGCTGGGCGCGCGTCGCCAATGACAATGGCATCATGGACTATGATGGCGGTGGCTACCGCATCCTGGTAAGACAACCCAGGTTCAACTTCTGGTCGGTGCCGGAGCGGAATTTTGGCGATGTCCGCGTGGAAGTGGATGTGATCAAATTGAACGGTCCCGAGGAAAACCGGATGGGATTGATGTGCCGTTATCAAAAGGGAGATTACTATTTTTTTGTGATCAGCAGCGACGGTTATTATGTCATCGGAAAATTCATCGGGGGCATGACGCTCCTGCTTGGGCAAAGTGAAATGCAGACCTCGGATGCGATCCAGATTGGCACGATGAACCACCTGCGCGCAGATTGCATTGGCAATACATTGACCTTTTATATTAACTACACCGAAGTCGTCTCGGCAACGGATAGAGACTTACCCAATGGCGACGTGGGTGTAGTGGCTGGCGCATTCTCCGAACCAGGCGTGGACGTGCTGTTCGATCATTTTGTGGTGATGCAACCGTGAATTCGTAGGGGCAGGGTCTCCCTGCCCAGGGCGAGATGACCTCGCCCCTACAGCAATTATGAAAATTTACTTCGATACTATTGGATGCAGGCTCAATCAAAGTGAGATCGAAACCATGGCGCGGAAATTTCGCGCCGCGGGACATGAGATCGCTGATTCTGCAGAGATGGCAGATATGGCCATCGTCAATACGTGCGCGGTGACAAATGAAGCCACTGCCGATTCGCGCGCCAAGATCCGCAGGATCGCTCGGGCGGGAGTGAATGAGATTGTTGCCACGGGGTGCTGGGCAACCCTCCAGCCGCGCCAGGCGAAGGAACTCCCCAACGTGCGGCATGTGGTCGCCAATGACCGCAAGGATCAGCTGGTGGCTGATCTATTAAATCTTCCACAGGAATCCTTTGAGCTTGAACCTATTGCGCGTGAACCGCTGCCCGGGTTGCACCGCCGCACACGCGCTTTCATTAAAGTGCAGGATGGCTGTGACAATCACTGTACATTTTGTGTCACAACGATCGCGCGCGGCGAGGGGCGCAGCCGCCCGGTTGCGGATGTGATCCTCGACATTCAGTCCGCGCTGCAGGGCGGGACCCGGGAGATCGTCCTCACCGGCGTCCATCTCGGTTCGTGGGGACAGGAATATGGCAAACACCTGCGCGACCTGATCCAGGTGATTTTGCGCGATACAGATGTGCCGCGCCTGCGACTCTCCTCCCTTGAGCCGTGGGATCTGGACGCAGATTTTTTCCTGCTTTGGAAGGATGACCGGCTCCTGCCGCACCTGCACCTGCCTCTGCAAAGCGGATGCGAATCCACGCTGAGGCGGATGGCCCGCAAGACGACACCTCAGTCGTTCCGCGAGTTGGTCGCGGCTGCGCGGGAGGCGATCCCGGATGTGGCGATCACCACCGACGTCATCGCGGGCTTCCCCGGCGAAACGGAGGAGGAGTTTGCCGAGTCGCTGGCGTTCGTGCGCGAGATGAATTTCGCGGATGGGCATGTCTTCACGTATTCGCCGCGTCCCGGTACAGGGGCGGCAAAGATGAAGGGGCAGATTCGGCCCGAGCTGCGAAAGAAGCGGAACCACATCCTGCGCGATGCGCTGGATGAGTCCGCAGAATCCTACCGCCAAAAATTCGTGGGGCGTACAATGTCAGTGCTGTGGGAATCCACCTCCGAGATGGGGGAATGGGGCTGGCGTATGGAAGGGCTGACCGGGAATTACCTGCGCGTGAACGCATTTGCTCTTTCGCCACGCTGGAATGAGATCGACCCTGTGAAAATCAATGAGTGGGATGGGGGCCGCATGAGCGGCGTCATCACAGACATGGGATAAGTGTCACTGGAGCGAAGGGAAGTGCCCCTGTACAATAAGCCAATCACAAAAAGGAGAAGACATGACCGCTCAACTCATTGATGGAAAATTAATCGCACAACAGGTGCGTGCTGAAGTGGCAGCGAAAGTAGCAGAGCGCACGGCGGCCGGCAAGCAGAAACCGACTCTGGCAACCGTGCTGGTCGGTGACCGTCCGGATTCGGCAGCTTATGTGGCATCCAAAGGGAAGGCCTGCCAGGAACTTGGGATGGGTTCGATCAGCGAACATTTGCCGGCTGACGCGGCACAGGAACAGGTCGAAGCGTTGGTCAGGAGTTTGAATGCCGATCCAAACGTCAGTGGGATTTTGGTGCAACTGCCCATGCCGGCTCATATCAATGAAGAACGTGTCCTTTCTCTGATCGATATCGAAAAGGATGTGGATGGCTTTTCGCCGATCAATATCGGCCGCCTGGCCCAGAAGGGCCGTGAACCGACCTTTGTGCCGTGTACTCCGTATGGCTGTGTTTATTTGCTCGAAAAAGCAGGTGTGAAGATCGAGGGCGCAAACACAGTGGTGCTGGGACGTTCGAATATCGTGGGGATGCCTGCCGCCCTGTTGTTGATCGGCAGGAATGCCACAGTGACGGTCTGTCACTCGCGCACAAAAGACCTGCCTGGTGTCGTCCGACAGGCCGATATCCTGATCGCAGCTATCGGCAGGACTCAAATGGTGCGCGGCGATTGGATCAAGCCGGGTGCAGCCGTCATTGACGTGGGGATCAATTCCGTCCCGGATGCAACCAAGAAAAGCGGACATCGTCTGGTGGGTGATGTTCATTTTGACGAAGCCAAAGAGGTGGCAGGGTTTATCACGCCCGTCCCTGGTGGCGTGGGCCCGATGACGATCGCCATGCTGATGAAAAACACATTGCACGCAGCAGAACTCCAGGATCCGTAGAAGCAGTAAAATCCGTATCCAGTAGCCAGTCCCGTCGTAAGGCGGGGCTGTTTACAATGAGGAGTCGTGGAATAGCGAGGAGAGATGAAAAAGTTTCTGAAGTGGGTAGGTGTTGTCCTGAGTGCACTGGCGGGGTTGATGGCGGTTTCATTGGTCGTTATCTATTTCAAGTCGCAGGCGCGGCTGACGCGCGTCTATGATCTGCCTGAGGAAGTCGTTTCCATTCCAATAGATCCAAATTCCATTGAACGCGGCAAACATATCTTTCAATTTCGCGGCTGCGAAGCCTGTCATAGCGAGGGGGGATACATCGATGTATCGGAGTCTGATCAAGCCGCCAACTCGCATCTGAATCTACCGTCTCAAGACGTTCCACGTATGGAGGGGAATATCTATCTCGATGATCCGGCCATTGGCAAAGTCGTCGCCTCGAATCTAACCTCCGGCCAGGGCGGCGTCGCAGGGAATTACTCCGATCAAGGCTGGGTGCGTGCCATTCGGCATGGCGTCCGGGCGGATGGAACTCCCTTACTGTTCATGCCCTCGACAGAGTTCTATTTTTTAAGCGATGAGGATCTGGGAGCGGTCATTGCCTACATCAAAAGCGCGCCGCCCGTCGATCATGAACTGTCGCCCAGCGCGGTTTCACTGACAGGCAGGGTCGTGATGACGCTTGTCCCGGCCATCACGTTCATTCCAGCCGAACTGATCCCACACGATGCGCCGCGGCCCGTTGCGGCGGAGGTTGGCATTACACCGGAATACGGTGAATATCTGACCTATTCCTGCAAGGTCTGTCACGGCCTGACCATGTCGGGCGGGCCCATTCCAGGGTTTCCATCCAGCTGGCCGCCGGCACCCAACCTGACGTTCGGAGCAGGTTCTGCCCTGCCTGCCTGGACGGAGGAAGGTTTCATCAATACAATTCGTACCGGAGTTACTCCTGAAGGCAGAAATGTACGCGGTGAGTACATGCCCTGGGGGTCATATAAATTCATGACCGGTGATGAGTTGAAGGCAGTTTGGGTCTATTTGCAGTCCCTGCCACGGCTGGAGTATGGCAATCGCTGAGCGGTGGTTTTTCTGCTTCAGACCTGTTACAATACTCGTTTGCAGAAGGATTTTGATATACTTATCGCATGTCACCGGATAAAGTCGGCAGATACAAGATCAAATCGGAGCTGGGCCGCGGTGGTATGGCAACCGTTTACCGAGCTTTTGATCCCATTTCCAACCGGGAAGTGGCGATCAAGGTTTTACCGCGTGAACTGTTGAGCAATCTGATCACACGGGCCCGTTTCAAACGCGAACTCAAACTTGTTGCATCTCTCGAGCATCCGGCAATCGTCCCTGTCTATGACGTAGGCGGGGATGAGGATCACCAGCCGTTCTTTGTCATGCGGTATATGTCAGGCGGGTCGCTTTCAGACCTGATCAAGAAGGGAAGATTCTCCCTGCGCGACGCCGCTTTGATCATCGAACGTCTTGCCTCCGCACTGGATCATGCCCACTCCAAGGGAATCATTCATCGGGATATCAAGCCGGATAACGTTTTATTTGACGCAAGCAATAATCCATATCTTTCTGATTTTGGGGTAGCGAAAGCCACCGAATCGCTTATCTCCACCACCGGGCGGGATGTGATTGGGACACCGGCCTACCTCAGTCCCGAACAGGCACTGGGAGAGAACGTAGATCATCGCGCAGATGTCTACGGGCTGGGTGCGATGCTTTACGAGATGTTGACAGGTGAACGCCCCTTTGGCAAGGATACGGTGATCGGCCTGGTCTTGCAGCATGTAAACGATCCCGTCCCTAACATTTTAAAGGTCCGCCCTGATCTTCCCGGTGAAGTGGATGTGATTATCAAAACCGCCATGGCAAAGAACAGGGAGAACCGCTATGCCACGGCGCTGGACTTGTCGCGTGCATTGAATAAGGTGGCATTCGAAGGCGACCCAACTCTTACAAAATTTACGCCTTTGGCTGACAGGCGAACGACACCCATTCCCTTATCCAAACGAATAGGCTGGATCATCGCAGGCCTGATCTTATTGATCGCGCTTGTAGGCGGCGCCTATGGCTTTCGCGGACAACTATCGCTTCTTTTTGCCTCTTCGCCGACTGCCATAGTGGTTTCGCCTCCAACGGCTACACCGACAGTAACCATTACACCTGAACTGCCCCCGACAGTTACCGTCACTGAGACGAGTGGAACGGCAATACCTTCCATCCCCGGCGGCGCGGATAAGATCGCATTCCTGGGTGGCAACCAACTTTATCTCATGGACGTGGATGGCAATAATCTGATCCAGGTCAGGACAGATAACTCGGTCAAGACGGATCTACACTGGATCTACGACGGCCGTCTGACATATGTTTCGCGTAATTGCGTTTATATTTTGGATGTTGATACCCTGCAGGTGCAACGGGTTATGTGCTTCGTTTCCAATGAGGTGCTGGAGGGCTTCAAAGTGTCTCCGGATGGCAAACTGGTCGCAATCAGCATCCAGCGCACATTGAATATCCTCCCGTTTGATCTTGAAGCATTAAGAAAGGTGGATACCAGATTCAGCCTGCTTACACTCGAAAAAAATTGTTTCTACAATCAATATGCATTTCGGGAAATACTCTGGTCAAAGAGCGGAACACAAATCGCAGCTCATGTCGTGGATACTCAATTAGTAAGCTCCGACCAGATTTTCGTTTTGAGTGTGGATATCCCAAAATGCGTGACGGTGGGGCCAGTACGTCTTGCCAAGGTCCCCGGTACCCGCATTGATTTCAACAAGGAGAGTAACAAGCGGATCACAAGCTATGATTGGGATGGGGGGCATCTGTTTCTGTTGAACGACTCGATTCGAAATGACGGATTTGGTGATTTATATCTGTTTGACAGCCAGGCCCGCCAGGCTCAAAAAATAAATCCGATCGGTGGGGTCTGCTGTTACCGCGATGCGCGTTGGAGTCCGGATAAAAATTACATTTTCTTTGTGTTCCAGCGCTCTGGCACGTCCAACATCGAGTTTTACTACATTCCTTATGCCGATTTGGGAAAGAGCGATTCCTGGACGCCAATTCCCAATGTAGACACATTGTTTTCGACGGCACGTGAAAAACCGCAACCTGTTTTGCGACCCATCCGATAGCCGCTAAATTCAGTTTACAATCTCCCGCCTGTACGGCGGGATTTTTTATTGATCGTTTTCCGCATTACTCGTACCGAAACCGCCAGGCGCCCAGGCCGAAGAAGACCGCCGCAAAGCCGAGCAGGACTCCTGCTTCGGGCAGCACCTCCTGCAAGCCTCCGCCGCGCAAAAGGAGGTCCAACATTCCCTGCATGGCCCAGGTGGTGGGAAGGACCTTCACAGCATTTTGAATGGCAGGCGGGAATAACTCGAGCGGGTACCAGCATCCACCCATCATGGCGAAGACCATGCCGAACATGATGCTTAATCCGCTTGCCTGACCTTCGGTCTTGATGAAGGTGCCCATGGTGGTGCCGAACGCCGCGGCAGCCAGGGCAGAGGCAAGCAGAATAATGAACAAAGCAAGCGGCTCACGCCCCCAATTCAATTTCATCACCAGGATCCCAAACCCAACCAGCAATAACATTTGCACGAGCGCCATTGTCACCTGTCCCACGATCGTGCCAAGCAAAAAGGTAGCCTTGTTTGCAGGCGTTGTGAGCAGGCGCCGTAACGTTCCCTGTTGACGCTCGTAGGCAAACAATGCCGCAATTCCAAACAATGGAATAAACACCCAGGTGATCAGTTGTCCCGCGGATGAATTCGCACGCGGATCATAATCGACCTCATCCTCGGTCAAAGCTTCCACGGTCGTGACGCGTTCCGGCGCGTCCTTTTGAATGGATTGTGCCGTTTCAAGGGAGCTTTCGAAGAATGCCTGCCGCTCCGCCTCAGACGCGAACAGTTGTTTCGCCTCACGCTGTGCAACGGCATTCTGCGCCGCAGAGACGGAACTGCTGACGCGGCGCAGCGCGGTCAGGATGGCGCGTTCGGCAACGGTCGCATTGATGTTGTTCGGCTGTTGGAGTAATTCAACTTCCGCGGAACCGTTTTGCAGCGCTTCGATATCCATCCCGGCAGGGATGAAGAATACGGCATCCGCACGCCGATCATCGAACTGGCTTTGGGCTTCTTCACGCGTGACCACTTCCGGACGGACAGCCGTTGAGCTTTCAAGTTCGTCGACGATCTGCCAGGAGATCGCTGTGTTCGCTTCGTCCACAACCAGCAACCAGATGCGCGGATCTTCCTCTCCGGAAGGCGCTCCTCCAGCCAGAAGAAACGTGAAAACAACAGGCAGGATGATAAAGAACAGTAACTCCCATACACTTGTAAAACGGATGATGGCGTCTTTCCAGGCGATGGCAAAAATCTTTTTCATATTCAATTCCTGTAGAGGCGAGACGCTTCGCAGCCCCGCCCCTACAAAATTATTTCTGCATGATCCCATTTCGATTGAACATAAAAACCGCAATCCCAAACAATAAGGTGCCCATGATGAGCAGGGCGGTGATCGGTTCGATCAGATTCGGTAATGTTCCACCGAGCGCCAGCGTGGTAAACCCATCCAGGCCCCAGGCATTCGGCGTGATCTTGCTGAATGCCTGTATCGCTGCCGGCATTTGTTCGAGGTTGATGAAACTTCCGCCAAGGATCCCGAAGATGAGCATGATGGCTGACCCGATGTTCGCGACTTGCGCGGGTGTGCGTGACAGGGCGGTGATCAACATACCCCAGCCTGTTGCGCCAAAGACCGCTGCAAGGATCAGGGCAGCAAGCCCCAGCGCGTCACCCCACTTTACGCCGAAGAACATCGAGCTTGCCAGAATCAGGATCCCAACCTGTGCAACGCCCATAAAAAAGATTCCCAAAACTTTGCCTCCCATCACCTGGGATGTGGATGTGGGCGAGACGAGCAAACGCGGCAGAGTCCCCTGTGAGCGTTCGGACAGGATCGAGCGTCCGCCGTACGAGACGGTGTACATCAGGAACATAAGTGCCATGCCGGGTGCCATGTATGCCAGGATGTCGAACTCCACTGCCTCGGCGCCTTCCAAGTTCTTCTTAAGCGTGATCGCTGTAGACTCTGTTTGTTCGACATTCTCGAACAATTGACGGGCCTCACCTTCCATGTTTTGTGGATCGATCAAACCACTCGACGCCAGTCCCATCAACGAGGTCATGCCGCTTGTCCGTCCTTCTTCGACCCGTGAGATGAATTCGTCCACGATGGCTTTGACCACGCCGGCGCTCGTTGGTCGGGAGGGGTTCGCATACACTTCGATCTTAACGGGTTCAGGTTCCACGTAATTTTGATCGAAGGTCGTACCTTCAACAGGGATGATCGAACGCGTGAAGCCCTCCGGAATGATGACCGCCGCGGCGGCCTGGTCCTCGTCGATTAAACGGCGGGCCGCTTCAGGGTCGGACGAGGCGGTGGGTTCCATTAAATCGGCGAGTTCGTCTGAAGAGAAGACGTCCGCCAGCGCGTCACCCAGTTGTTCCTGATCCAAATTAACGATCACAACTGGAATGTCGGAAAGACCGCTGGAGCCGCCACTAAAACGACCCGTGACAAACCCCATGCCGACGGTGAGCAGGAACGGCGCGAGCAGCATGAACGTGAGCGCGGCGCGGTCGCGAAACATCAGTTTGAGGTCTTTGAGACCGATCAGGAATAATTTGAGCATGTGTTTGTCTCTATGTACCTGTCTACTTGTTTACCTGTGTACTGATCAAAGTGTAAACAGGTAAACAAGCAATCAAATTAATCTCGAAGCGCCCTGCCTGTTAAGTGAAGGAACACCGCTTCGAGATTCGGCTCACGGATATCGATCGCGCGGATCTTGATACCGCGCTCATTGGCTTTGCTCACGACTGCTGCAAGGATGTCTTCCGCTTCCGGTGTAATGATCGAAACTTCGTGATCCGTCACATTCGCTTCCAATACATCATGGACACTCCTGAGCGAATTCGCCAGAGCTTCGGGATCGTCGCTTTCGCCGATGTGCAGGATGAGCGTCTCTGTTTGACCGACCTGCTGCGTAAGTTCCTTTTGTGTACCGAGCGCAATGAGTTCGCCGTGATCGATGATGCCGACGCGGTCCGAGAGTTCCTCAGCTTCTTCCATGTAGTGCGTGGTATACAGAACGGTCATGCCCTGCTTGTTGAGGTCCTTGACCGTATCAAGGATGGCACGCCGGGACTGCGGATCGATGCCAACGGTGGGTTCATCCATGAACAGCAGGCGCGGCTTGTGAAGCAGGCCCACGCCGATGTTGACACGCCGCTTCATGCCGCCCGAATAGGTTTTGACGCGGTTCCTGGCTTTGTCCGTCAGACCGATCTGTTCCAGCACCTCATCGATTCGGCTGTGGAGGGACCCGCCGCTCAAGCCGTACATCTGTCCCCAGAAGAGGAGATTCTCGCGAGCGGTCAGGTCTTCGTAGAGGGCAAGTTCCTGTGGCACCACACCGATCGCCTGTTTGACGGCCATTGGCTCTTTCGTAATAGAATGACCCCCAATGATCGCATCGCCTGAGGTGGGTCTGTATAAAGTTGAGAGCATGGAGATGGTGGTTGTCTTGCCGGCGCCGTTGGGGCCAAGCAGGCTGAAAATTTCTCCCTCTTTGATATCGAAGCTGACTCCGTTGACGGCGGTGAAGTCGCCGTATTTTTTTACCAGGTTGTTCACTTCAAGAATGGACGGCATAAGGCCTCCTCTGAGAAAGGTAATCATAAAAGTATAGCGCATATCAAATGGAAAAGTTGCAACGACATCTCCGGATATTGACTTCTAATAGATTGTGTAATATAGTACAAGTGTTCTAATTACGACTTGGAGGGCATCATGTTCGAACTACCTGAATACACTGTTCTGGCAAAGCAAATCAATAAGACGCTGGTGGGGAAAACCATCAGGAAGGGAAATCTGGGAAACTCGCCCCATAAATTCGTCTGGTACAACCGCAAGCACGATGAATTCACACGTTTGACCCGCCGAAAAATCGTTGGTCGAGCGTGTGTGCAGGGGCGCTGGCTGATCATCCCGCTCGAGCCGGGGTACAACCTTGTGCTGGGTGAATGTGGAGGCAAGATCCTTTTCCATCCGGCGGGGACTGAGCTTCCAGAAAAGTATCATTTGTGGCTTGAATTCGAGGATGGGTCCTCGTTTACTGTCACCACGCAGATGTGGGGCGCGATGGAGTTATTCGAAGCGGGGAAGGAACAGGAACGGCAATACATCAAGGATATGCGCGCTACGCCAGTTGATCGCGCCTTTACGTTCAAGTATTTTTCCGGATTGATCGATGAATTGCTGAAAGGAGAAAAACGCAGCACAAAAAGTTTGCTGACGCAGGACCAACTGATCCCCGGGCTGGGCAACGCCAGCGCTCAGGATATTCTGTTCCAGGCACATCTCCTGCCGCGCAGACCACTGTCAGAATTGAGCCCTGGTCAGCGCCGCGATCTTTATGACGCTATTGTGCACACTGTACGCGAAATCATCGACAAGGGCGGGCGCAACGACGAAACCGATCTCTTCGGCCAGCAGGGAGGCTATGTCCGTTTGATGGACAACAAGGCAGCCGGGAAGCCCTGCCCGGAGTGCGGGACGAAGATCCAGAAGATCCAGTACCTTGGCGGAGCGTGTTACTTTTGCCCGAAGTGCCAGGTCTAGCTTGGCTGCGTCATTGCCCCGGCGAAAGCAGCCGGGGTTGCGAGCCGCTGTGCGGCGAAGCAATCTCATGCAGACTCTGTCACTTGCAAAGCGTAAAAGAGATTGTGTCGCCATGGCGCCATGAGACACTTCGTCGGCAAAGAATGCCTCCTCGCAATGACGGAAATTCTTTTTTTGGGGATAGTTTATAGATTAGATTCGATTATATTGTTTCATGATCTCGATCAGTCGATCATGCGGCAACGCCTCGACAGTCCCGCTGCGCCCTGTGATGGTTTTAGCTGCAATCATTGAGTTGATGATCGCCTCCTCTGTTGCATAGGCCGAAGCGTAAAAAATCGGATCGAGATAATCATTCGCAAGGTACTTCACATTTGCTACGGCTTCTTTCGTGATACCGGTGCTGGCTATGGAAAATGCCAGAAAAATGTCACCGCTGCCATTGCCGCCCAGAGAACCTGTCCGTGCCATACCGAGCGAGGCCCGTTTGGCAAGGCGTTTGAGTTGATGGGGGAGCAGAGGCGCGTCCGTGGCGAGGATGATGATCAGTGAACCGCTTTCCTGCTGAAAAGGATTCTCGCCACTGGTAAACGGTGCATGCTCTATCAGATGCTGACCCACGGGCACGCCCGCGATCGTGAGTTGGTGGCGCCGACCGAAATTCGATTGCACCAGCGCGCCGACGGTCCAACCGCCGAGCTTTTCGGGCAGCTTGCGTGACGAGGTGCCTGTGCCGCCTTTGAACTCGTAGCATAGCATGCCCGTCCCGCCGCCGACATTGCCCTCCTCCATCATCCCGTCTTTGGCATTCTCCAGCGCCTGCCAGACGTGTTCCGCCTTGACGTGAAATCCGTTCATATCGTTGAGCCAGCCATCCGCCGTCTCGGTGACGACGGGGCAGGACCACCGTTGATAGATCGCGTCGTTCTTCGCCTGCCAGTCGATGATCGTATCGCGCACGATGCCAACGGAATGAGTGTTCGTGATCGCGATGGGACCTTCCAGCATGCCGCCCTCCTCCACCCAGGCTGCTCCCGTCATTTCGCCGTTGCCGTTAAATGCGAACGTCCCCGCGAAGACGGGTTCGTGATCCCGCCCTCCACGCGGGTGGATTACGGTTACCCCTGTCCGGGCGGATTCGCCCTCGATCACGGTGGCATACCCAACGGTCACGCCGGGAACGTCGGTGATGGCATTGCAGGTCCCGGTGGTGCCTTCGAAGGGGATCCCCAGGTCACGTGCGCGC
>DASTJG010000385.1:0-12256 GCA_035716785.1 Anaerolineales bacterium | reverse complement strand
TTCAAGGTCCTTCAGGTTTTCCTTGGCATTGGCCAGGCTCGCCAGCAGTTGAGATTTCACTGCCGCGTCCTCCGCACTTCGGGCGGCATCTTCCAGGTCAGAAACACTATTCTTCGCGGCTTTGATCTGCTTGCGCAGATCTTTGATGAAGTCATTGGTTGCGCGCGGGTAGTCAAGCGAGGTCCTTCTCTTTTGAAGCTTTTCCAATTCCTCCTGGACTTCCAGCAAATCGAGCTGTGCCTGCGTGGTGGTCACAGGATCAAGCTCGGCGAGGGTCTGCCCTGCCTTCACCTGGTCGCCCACGCGAACGTTCACTGCCGCGAGTCTCCCTGTGGCTGGCATGTGCACGTCGACCTCGTTCACATTGACCGTGTTCCCCGGTGCGGTCACGGTTTGTTGGACATCACAGGTTGTGACCGAAACGGTCTGCGGGGTGGGTGTCGCTTCCGGCGGCTTGGTTGTCGAAAACCCCAGATAGCCTGCTGTGGAAATAACCAGCATGCCTACAATGGAAAACAAAATGATCGCGCGTTTGCTCACAGTGAAACTCCGAGAAAAAAATTCAGACAAGGATTTGCCTTGTCTGAAGTATAGAAGCGCGAAATTTCAACCAGATTGTGATGCGATTAAGATTTCGTAACCCCCTTCAATGGGCAGGAGAACCCTGCCCCTACTTTGCCATGCGATACCCGATCCCGGGCACGGTCAGGATCAGGGATGGCTGGTCTGGTCTCAACTCGATCTTTTCCCGCAGCCGGCGAATGTGAACATTGACCGTCTTTTCGCTTTCAATGTCGGGTGCAAAACCCCAGACCGCTTCCACGATTTGTGCGCGCGAGAGTGCCTGTCCGCGATGCCGCGCAAGGTAAGATAGGAGACGGAACTCTGTGGGCGTCAAATTGATGAGTTCCTCGTCGCGTCGCACCTGACCCGTGGCCGGTTCCAGCACCAGATCGTTGATCACCACTGCGGCCGAATCCGCGGAAGAGTAGTCGCCGTAGGCGCGCCGCAACTGGGCCCGGACGCGCGACACCAGTTCGCGCAGGCTGAATGGCTTGGTCATGTAATCGTCCGCGCCCATCTCCAGGCCGAGAACCTTATCCAATTCATCGTGTTGCGCAGTCAACATAATGATTGGCTGATGCAATCCAAGATTACGCATCTGGCGGCAAATGTCAAAACCTGAGCCGTCGGGCAGACGAATATCCAGCACAATCAAATGAGGAACATGTTTCTGCACATATTCCACGCCACTCGAACCCGTTTTGCACAGCTCGGCATGGAATCCGTGCTGCTTAAAACCGTCCAGCAGGCTTTGACCAATAGCCGGATCATCTTCAATAACGAGGATACGATAAGGCTCCATAATGTAGAGATTATAGCTAGTTTTGTAAGGGTGGGATGAATACAATACCAACATCTTCCCCCACTAGCAGAAGTTTTGTTTACTTCTGCTGATCTACAATTTCAAGAAACAACTGAACGACCTGTGGATCGAATAAGCGTCCGGCCTGTTCCCGGAGATATTCAACTGCCTGTTGATGTGACCAGGCCGGTCTGTAAGGACGGTCAGACGTCAGCGCATCGAAAACATCAACAACTGCAAACAAACGTGCAACCAGCGGAATTTGTTCGCCCGCTAAGCCGTATGGATAGCCGGAACCATTCCAGCGCTCATGATGATAAAGCGCGATATCCAGCGTCTGCCGCAAATTGATGATGGGGGCCAGAATGTTATAGCCATACATCGCATGTTGCTGCATGACTTCTCTTTCGCGCTGGGTTAAACTCCCCGGCTTGAGAAGAATGGCGTCCGGAATACCCAGTTTTCCAATATCGTGAAGCAGGGCACCCTGTTTAATCGCATCCCACTGAGTGGACGGGATCTGCATGTGCTCCCCAAAACGCATCATCAATACACTGACGCGCCGCGTATGTCCTTCCGTCTCGATGTCGCGCAACTCCAGGGCGCGTGACAATCCCTCGATCATGGCGTTGTACGTTGAAATCAGCCCCTCATTGCTGCGTCTTAGATCCCTGACAATGGCACTGCGCTCCATCGTCAGTGAAATTTGCTCAGTTACCCGTTGAAGGAACTCCATATCCTGTATCTGGATGTCTGGAATCATGCTCCAAAAAAATTCCAAAATCCCAAGAAAATCATTATGTCCGATCAGAGGCAAAGCAAGGTAACTCCGAAAGCCTTCCTCCGTTAACTGTCCTATCGAACGCGAGCGCAACTTGGAAGTAAGTATGTCCTCGACCCAGATCGGCTGGCGTTCTTCAACAAACTTACCGGCCAGGCCGGTTTCAAAATAGAGTTTAAGCTTTGCCAGCATCGGCGCGCTCAACCCATGGGTGGCAAGCAGATCAAAGCGTCGCAAAGATGGGTTGTACCGGAGTGCAGTGGCGGCATCTGCCTTGACCACACCGGCCAACAGTGCCAGTACAGCTGGCAAAGGGTCCTGTATGTCTATGCTGGCTTGCAAAATCCGGGAAATCGAGTGCTCGACCGCATCCTGTTCCTTTTTGTCATTCTCCTGCCGAAGAAAACTGTCCGAGATAACACTCGCTAAAGCGTTAATCCACACCATCGTACCTGGCTTAAAATAATCGGTCTGTCTGCTTAATAAGCCGATCAAACCAATTACCCGCTCCTCATGCAGCAACGGGAATATGCCCCCGGAGATCAACTCTTGATGATCCTGAAAAGTAATGGGGGTTCCAAACCGGATTGCTTTGTCTACATATTGGCGAGGAAAGGAATGGATACTTGGGCCGAGAGGCCAATGTGCAATCCACTGGACAAAATTATCTGTATCGACGCGGGCAATCCAGGCTTGTGTAACGTTCCCCTGTTCCACACAGATCCTTGCCCATTGTTCCCCAAAAGCAAAAATATCTGATGAGATTCTGAAAATCTGATCAGATTGTTTCGGCACCCTATCAGTAGATAAACCTTTAAAATCGGATATCATATTACAGACTAGCCGGATGGTTTCAAGTCGTGCGCGAACTACCGGTTAGCACCTCATTCAACTTGAAAACAAACTCGGGCAGTGAAGAGGCCCGAATGGCTCCAAGTCTGTCCAGGGTAATTGGGGAGAGAGGGAAGCCTTCACCACCAAACCCGGACTGGAGAGCATGCTGTGGATCTTCGAGAAGGGTGGTACAAAATCTTGGACTGATCGCTGCTGCAATCAACAAGCGATTGATCGAGTCTGTGTCCCTCGCTGTGTCCAGAGTTGTAATGGTCTGACGAGTAAGTGGTTTCGTAAACATTAAGTGTCTCCTAACTCAGTTGTTACTGTAGGGATGGGCTGTCCAACCAAAAGAAGCCAAAACGTCCCGGCTGCCACCAGTACATCGCCAAGGCTAAAAGCAAAGCGATAAGGCAGGATGGACGGACTAATAAAACGATCAGCGAGCCAGGGTAGCAGAATCTCTGCCTCTGGCAACAAAATATCCTTGCTGGCACTGCTTACTCGTTCGCCGACGACCAGACTGTCAAGAGTAGTCTGGTCCACCAGACGGGCCGCCGCATCAACAGTCAATGGCATAAAACCACCATTTGCCAGGATTACTCCCAAATTGCAACTTAATCCGAGCATTAATACGGGCATACCTGGCAAGCGCAAATTTATGAACGTAAAAACGAGCAGTATCAGTTGTGAACAGATGAGGCTTGCCGAGGCCAGTTCGTCTGACAGCAACCTGCGCGTGTACGGCAGGTAAAATGCCAGCAATTGTGGTAAAAAACCTAGAGCCACCAACCAGGTGGCTCGAAAAACGGGAAGTTGCCAAACTGTTCCTCTCCACTTGGCATATCCCCAACCGGCCAACAGGCCAGCCACTATCGATACGAGGAGAATCACTATCGAAGGTGATCTCCGATGTCCTCCGGGGCGCCTGCGCCAAGCACAAGCATAACCAGGGTCAGCAGCATCAATGCGAATTGCAGATGTGTCTTGTTGATTTTTGTAAGGGAAAGGGCGAGGGAATTGATTGTGTTTTTCATGGGACACCTTTTATAGAGATTGGGTTTGATGACCAACTTTACCCAATACCCGGTTACAAAGGTGGCCTCAAATTGCAGCCATTAACTGCTGGTAAAGGGTACTGATCTCCAAAGATGGCTCCAGTCCCAGCTCATTCTCCAGAGTCTGCCGATATTGACGATATTGAAGGGTCATATTTGCAGGATCATGAAGGGATGCATACGCCTGAATAATCAGACGATGGGCCGACTCCAACAGCGGATCAGAGAGCAAAACCCGTCTGGCAATATTGAGGCAATCGTGCGCCTGCCCCTCCTGCAGATAGATCGTTGCCAGCTCCAGCATTGCATACCGGTAGATTTCCTGATATCGCAATCGATCAAGTACCATCCAATCGGCATTCAGGTCGGCAAGGTAATCCCCTTTCAGGATAGCAACCGCCTGCTCCAGTAGCTTTCTTTTTTCAGATAGCACAGTGATTTGGCGAAATTTCTCAAATAGTTTGTCAAACTCCTCACGGTCCCAGGCATAGTTGATGGTTCGATTAAACCGGTAACGATCACCTTCAAATAGAATGACATCCTGCCCAAGCGCCTGCCGGATGCGGTAGATGTTGATCTTGAAGCGCACCTTAAGACGCGCCGGGGAAATATCGGGCCAAAATACCACCGCGATCTGCTCCTTGGTCAACGCCGGAGATTGCAATAGAAACAGAAACAGATCGCGCGCTTCACGTGTCTGCCAGTCAGATAGCTCAACCACCCGCTGGTTATGCTGCACCACTACATCTCCAAAAGAAGTGATTTCCAGCCGTGGAGCAACAATTTGAACGTCCTCGTTTATGTTCATCAGTTTCCTGCATAGCGCAGGCAATGATTCCTGTATGTGTTCGGACTGCTCGAAAAAAGATTTGAGAACCGGATCTTTGAGCAGAGAACTGCCTTGTTTCCTTAACCAGCGGGCTGCACGGCCCGCATGGATCATCTGTGGGGTTGGCTTTTGCCAGTCGCGCCGCGCCGGAAGCAAAGCCTTTAATCTGTCTGCCGCCCCGGCCGGATCCTGAACAGACAGCGCGACTTCCAGCCATAACTGTGTCACCGCCTGCTCCGTCTGATTGCCTCCCTGTCCCAAAAGAGCAACCGCTTCCCGAAGAACATCAATAGCCAGTTCCAACTTGTTACCGTCCAGCCAGCAACAACCAAGCTCAAGGTTAAATATTGCTTTTTCAAAAATTCCCAAATTCACCTGGGAAAGTTCTGCCCGGCGGAGTTCCTCGACTGCCAGCAAATGGTCCCCTTTTAACCGCTGCAGACGTGCCTGCCCCAGGGAAGCATAAAAGATGTACAGGGAGTGTCCCAGGTTGGTGGCCAGGGTCAGGGCATGGTCATAATACGAATAGGCAGAAACATAGTCCGAAAGATCGGTCAGGAGATCTCCCAAACTGATCAGCACATTGGTTTTAATTCGGATGTAGCCGCTCCGTTCAGATGTCACTAAAGCATCCTGAAGCAACGGGTACGATTCTTCTAACCGGCCAGTCAGATGGTATAGCAAACCCAGATTATTCAGCAGGCGAGCCTTCCAACCTGTATTGCCGGTATTTTCCAGGGCCTGCAGGGCACTGGCATAATATTGCCCGGTAACTTCCGGCTTGCCCAACCGGCGATAAACAACACCTAACTCAATTTCCAAAACGGGTATGTTTTCCTTTATTCCCAGAACCCTGCAAGCTTGCAATGCGTCCTGAAGCCACACCAGCGCTTCCTTGACATGCCCGAGTCCAAACAATACTAAACCTTTAACTCTTTGTGCCTCCGCAAAAGTATGTTGCATGGCAGGAAGAGAAACGTCCTGGGTTAATTCAAATACTTTATCCAGGTCTTCCAAAGCACGATCGAATTGTCCCAGTTGCCGGTACGATTCTGCCAGACGGACGAGAGTTGTCGTCCACTCCACTTTATTCCCGGATTCCCGAAAGCTTGCTTCTGCCAAATTAAAAAGCTCCAAAGACTGACGGATCTCCCCACGAGTGGTATGTATAATTCCCAGCAGAGAAACAAGCGCGGGATGAGAATAAACATCTTCGCTTGGCAATCTATCCAGCCAATTCGCCAAAGTTAATGCACGTCCAGCCCGGATGAAATTCAAGCCCACGTTCATCAACAAGCGCACTTGATTCTCATGATCATCCAGTCTGGCATATACTTCCAAAGCTTCTTCCCACGCCTCCTGTTCCTCATAAGCACGGGCAAGGTTTTGCTCGATATGCCATGCCAGGACCGGCTCTTCATATTGAAGCTGCGATCGCAGGAAGTGCTGGAAGAGATGATGGTAGCGCATCCAATGTCCTTCACTATCGAGCGTCACACTGAAGAGGTTCCCGGTGCGCACCGTTTCGAACAAAGTTGGCCAGTCAAAGTGTTTTTCTTCCATCAACGGCTTGAGCACTCGCCCACACAAGGAAACATCGAAAGTATCGAACACCGATGTCATGAGCATAAAGCGACGCACCTGCTCCGATTGCCGTAGTAACACTTCCTTGGAAAAGAAATCAAATAATTCCCGCGTAGATTCCAAAGGATGCATTTGTGGCAGCGTACCGGGATTTCCATTCGTCAGATGGATCGCCGCGATCCAGCCCTCGGTTTCCTGCACCAGAGTCTGGGCATCCTCCCGGCTAAGCAGTATTCCGTTGTTCTGTTGAAAAAGCTGCTGGATTTCCTCAGGATAAAAAGAAAGTTCTTCAAAACTTAAACCGCCCACCTGATTCCTCGCAATCATTAGCGGGGCATCCGGCAGGTTGGGCAGGTTGCGCGTTGACAATATCAGATGAACATGTTCACCGGTTAGCTGCAGGAAGCGACTAATGGCGTGATTAATAAAGGCCACACTGGATACCAAATGATAGTCGTCCAGGATCAGGATGAAATGTTCGTTGATCTGCGCGTTGATTTCATTGGTAATCGCAACAAGCAGCCTTTCCTCGTCCTGTTCAATGGACGCCATGCTTTCCAACGCTGCAAGCGAGTCACGGCCAAAACTTGGAAATTTTTCGGCAACAGCAGCGATCAAGTAACCCAGAAATCGCTGAGGTTCCTGGTCCAGCGTATCCAGGGAAAGCCAGCAGACCGGAAGTTCACTTTGCTGGGCAAGATCGATCAGTAAGGACGTTTTTCCATATCCCGCCGGAGCAACGATCAAGAGCAGCCGCTTTTCCAATTGTTCGTAGATGCCATCGATCAAACGCGCGCGGGTGATCAACTCCCGCCGTCGATGGGGAATGCGGATCTTGATTCTGCTAATCGGTAATCCAGACGAAAATAGCATGACTAAGCTCTACAATGAAGTATTACCTATCTTACAGACCTATTTTATAACATTTATTTCCCTGGTTTTGAATGTCACAACCAGATTAAAAACTACAAAGCACTTCCTCCATCGGATAATTTCGCCACCGCTTGTTTTAGATTGGATCGGGCTTTTTCCTCGAACATCCCCCGATATTGTTTATGGTAGTAAATATACTCGCGATTCAAAAAACTGCGTAGGATTTCCGCTCTTTTCGATCGGAACAGACTTTCGGGGACCCAGGCATACTCTTTTCTGATATTTTCTTCGTACCGCCAAAAGGTCTCTGGATCCGCTCCCAGGATCGAGAGATCCACATCCACCACGAGTTGTGCATCTGTATCCCATACTTCTGCCCGATGGCGAGTTGCGAGGATCAAACCAGAAACTCGTTCGGTAGCACTGCTACTCAGACCAAATTGGCTGATGATTTTCTCAGCCCACTCGGCGCTTTTCTGCTCATTATCATCCCTCCGAGTGTCATAGATAGCATCATGAAACCAGATCGCCAACTCAACCTCTTCCGGGTGCACTGCCAGGAACTTCGTCTGATCAAATATGGAAAAGCAACTATGGATATGGGTAAGATTGTGATAAAAACGATCCGTTGAAGAATATGCCTGGATCAGCTCATCAAAAACAAGTTGCGGAACAAGATCGACGTGTAATCTCAGCCAAAGCCTTTTCCAACGGTCCTCCAGTATATCGATCACGTATCCTATCCAACGATCTTCAAATCGCTGAAACGCGCTGTATGAGGTCCAAGATAGTTGCCAAAGAAACCCGTTTCGGCGCTCCAGCGGACATCAGCCAGTGCATCCAGATAGTTACCGATCAGCTGGCCTCCTCGAAATGGTTTACGCATCCCATTCTCCACCAGATACCCAAGCCGAATCTCGGTGGCAAAGTCACCTGTGATGGAGTCAGGATTGAACCATGAGAACTGAATGATCTCAACATAGGGTTCTGTCAGCAGCGCAGAGACTGCTGCCTTCCCCGGAGGCAGTTCAACTCCCCCAAAGTCTCCGGTCGCGGGCAGGTCAAGATAATCTGCATAGTGTTGACTGGCAGCGAAGGCAACCAATTCGTTCTCGCGGATCAACGCAACGCGTTGTGCCGGCAGGCCTTCGTCGTCAAAACGATTTGAGTTTGTCCCAAAAGGAATACAGCGGTTCGCCCAGACAGTCAGCGGATCCCCTTTCACCTCACCGCGGAACACAGATTTTCCAATCTCCCAGGGAGAGAGCTTTGCATACTTGGATTCCGCCGAACCAAGCGCCTGCAACACTCCACCAGTCAGAGGTCCACCAGCTACAAACAATGCCAGGACTTCATCGCGCAATACAACAGGTCCCTGCCAGGAGGGCGGCGCTGTAGTTTCAAACAAGTCCAATGTGTGGCGTGTTCGTTGTTCGATTGCGTTTTCCAGATTAAGATCCTCAATACGCCGCCTGTCTATCCCGGTAAAGGTTTCCACATCACTCTCGCCGCGCTGGCTGTGGAGCACAAATTCCACATGGATTTGAGTCGTTTCCTGCTCTGCGTCGATCCCACGGCTGTTGATCAGATGTGTGGTATGGATCTCGCCAAAACATTCTGCCGCGGTCAGATGGACATCACGGTTTTTCGAAGCTGCCGTCATGATGCGTTCCATCATGTTTCTTGTAGCAGTGGAGGGATCGTTTTGCAAATCCGCATCTACAAGAGGCACGTCAGGAAGTGAAGCTGGAGTCGGCAGGGTATAAACAGGGTTTGAAACGAGTCCGGCTGTCAACATAACATTGTCAATTGCCGCCTGAATGTCATCACCGGGCAGCAGCGTGATGTCACCGCTTCCGACAGTTTCTTTGCCAGTGGCATCAGCAGTCTGGCGCAGCACCTCGATCTTGTAGCGTTCCAGGTTGACAAGCCTCTCAGATTCGATGCGTGCTGGAACTGCATAAACTTGCGCGCCATGGCTGCGCAGATGACGTACCGTCCAACCGGACAGATCGTTACGCCCATTCAAAGCCTCGACAATCTTGTTTATCATCCCAGCCTCGCTTTCAGGAGCAAATGTGGACCACCCGAGGCGACCGGTACAATTTCCTTGTGACCCTTCCCACAGTTACCCGCCTCCAATCGCCATTCCTTGCCTACAGCAGTGATGCTCTGGAGGACGTCAGGAACATACCCTGAGATGCCGACCGGCGCAAAAACACGGTCGGTAATTCTGCCGCCTTTGATCTCATGTCCGTAGTGACAGGTAACCTGGATACCCCAGCCTTGCGGGTCTTCCATCCCTGATGACCATTTATCCAGATAGATGCCATGATCGATCTGTGCCAGCATTTCTTCCAGCGAAGAGGTGCCTGCCCCGAAGTAAGTATTGCTCATGCGCGCATAGGCCTTGCGACTGTAATCCTGCCGGCGGCCATTGGCGGAACGCGGGATCTGGAGCGCGGTCGCCGAATACAAGTCGGTGATACCGCGCCGGAAGAGTCCATTTTCCACGATCTGAGTGGGCGTCGCTGTCAGGCCTTCATCATCAAAGAAATAAGATCCATATCCCCCCGCCTGGCTTGGATCGTCGAAAATATTGACCAGGGATGAGCCGACAGTCTGATCGATAAAGTGAGCCGCGCGAGCGCGTTGTTTCAGGAACATGTCAGTTTCCACACCATGACCAAATGATTCATGGCAGATTGTCCCGCTGACACCGGGTGCCGCAATAACCTGATATTCGCCCGGCTCGATGCGCTCTGCACCGAGCAATGCCACTGCGCTGTCCACTAAGCTCTGGATCTCCCCATCGGTAAAATCAAGCACTTCCCATCCGGCGCCGCCTGCTTTAGACATCCAATCATATTGGACCTGTCCATCTTCCCCTGCCACAATGGCCACAACAAAAAGGTTGACGCGTTGAATCCGTTGAGCCAGGTCGGCATACTGACTGGCGAACACGGCATGTTCACCGGCTTCGATATATCTAACTTGAACGTTTACAATGCGCGGGTCGCGTTCTTTTATGCGACTATGCAACTCGCGACAACGCTCCAGCTTCTCGCGGATCGACAGATCAGCCGGATCAATCTGCAGGGACACAGCAAAGTCGCCGCTTCGTTGCGATTCGTTCGACGTATATTGGGCAAAACTCTTCCCCTGCACCAGCTCACGGGCGGCCTGCTGCACTTCCCTGCGGTCGAAACCACTGACGGCTCGTTCATACATGGTCTGGCCATCGAAAACAGACAGAACAGTACCGGCTGAGGGCGGGCGTTCGATCACGCGCTCCTCACGGTGATCCACTGCAATGATGAGACCGTGTTTGGAAGAAAGCAGGGCTGTAAAGTAAGGCGCTTGTCCCCGGCCTTGCGTAACGATCTCCCCCAGTGCGGGCCTTAATTCTGCCATGGCAGATGGCAACTTTAGATTTGTCATTTTATGCCTCTTGAAAGTCACAAATGTAATTCAAGTATACTCGACTCTAAAACATTCAATGCCAGCCTGTAAATTTCTCTAAAGCGTTGAACGTCACAATCGGCAGTGCAAATCAGTGTTTCAATTCAATGAATCTGGGAGAACACCATGCGTAACACAAAAGTCACAGAGACTCTTATTTTCAGCATACTTTTCCTCTTTTTTCTACAATCCATTTCCGATTTCATCGAGGCGATTTATGCGTTTGGCCTTTTGGTGACTGCCTTCACAGTTGAAGTGACTTCGATCATTCTTCTCTTTACACCGTTATCCCTTCTTGCCTTTCGCAAAGCACCATCGAGGTCATTCCTGCTTGGGCTTGCTATGGTTGCGATCATGGCAAGGTTATTGGAACCTCTGCTCGGTCCGGGCGGCAAACTGGTTGCCTGCGGGATCAGCGTGGGCGCGTTCATGATGCTGTTCCCACTGTTGTTGTATCGTCGCATCAACATTCGCGGCTGGCAGGCTACGAGCGGATTAGCCATTGCTCTCTGCCTGTCCATCTTTTTGCGAACTGCAAACTCTGGACTGGATCTATCCGAGTCCGGAATGTTCCAAATCACAGGATGGGCGTTGGGAATTCTTGCCATCCTCCTGCTCTGGCAGATGGACTTTTCACTGACAGGTGATCTTCCTTCGGGGCGAATAGCTTCAACTGGACGCATCACCGGTCTTTCCATTGGGTTGGCTTCTGTTGTGTTGATGATGTACTTCGCGTTTGCCAGTCCAACGGTCATTGCACGCTGGACCGGATTTTCCTATCCGGCAATTGTCATTACACTTGTTACAGCAATCACTGTGTTTGGCATCCTGCTCTGTTCCGAGCGTTTCGCGGCCCGGCTGACTCGAGGCATCATTCTGGCATGGAATATCTTTTTTGTAGTCATGCTTGTTTTGACGATCCTGTCCCATCAGATTGCCTTTCCATCCGATCCGAATGCATATCCTCTGGACGTTCCCGCGGTTTCTCCGCTGGCAATAGTCTTCCTGTTCTTGATGCTTGGGTCGTCCCTCATACTATTCATTGATTTCCTGTTATTCATTCGAGCGATCGCCCTGGACAAACCTTCCCTGTCTCAAATCGGCGAAAGTTTTACTGTGGCAGCTTTATTCTTCCTCATCATGGTTTTCTTCCATATATTCACGACAATTTATGACTATGCCCCGATCATCGGACCGTTCTTTCGCGACCGTTTCTGGTTTGTCTATCTGCTCGTCGGGCTTGGATTGGGATTGCCTCTGCTGCTTGTCCGCAGAGAATCGTTTTCACTGGGGAAGCCGGATGTCGCCAGCCCACTCACTCCCCTCGCGCTTGGATCACTGTCTCTTCTTACTGTGATCGCCTTGTATTTGACAACAGCCGGACCGGTCGCGCCGCAGGATGGAGCGCAGTTTAAGATCATGACGTACAACCTCCAGCAGGGATTTGATATCGAGGGGAATAAAAATCT
>DASTJG010000384.1:0-3851 GCA_035716785.1 Anaerolineales bacterium | reverse complement strand
ATACCCCAGGGAACCAAAGAAAAAAATCGAACTGATCTGGTCGAGGGCGCTGGAAGTATGTTCGGCAAGTTTCAGAAGCGTTGGACCCTCGACGGCAAACGTGAGTCCGAGGAGAATGAAAGCAAGATAATAGGCAGTTGTTTTTATGTATTTTTGATCCATGCTGATTCCTGAAATGAGTGGGGTGCGTTCATTGTATCAAACAAAAGACGGACAGAAGTAACTCCGTCCGTCTTTTTATGCGAGCTTCTGAAGACTATTTCTTGACCAGTTCCACTTTCACGGACGTAGCCAAATCACTAGCTCGAAGTCGCAGCCACAGATAAAGCATAGAGCAACTGACGGAATGCGCCTGGACGGGTTTCGTCGTAATGGAGGAGGTGAACCTTCGTATCTTTTTCTCGATTGGGTGAATCGACAAACAATCTTTTCCAGGCATTTTCAATAGACTCGCGCAGGAAAACCTCATCTGTTGTTCTATCTATCACGAAGACAACTCTCTGTAATGGCACATGATGGACTAACTCGTTGATTTCGAAAACACAACCCGCATTAGTCCTGGAGAACTTGCGTAGGTCCATTAAGATCACATCAGTGTCTTTTGCTAGGCGTGAGAGTACCATTTTCCAGGTGTCATCGTAGCAGAAGAAATCAAGGATTCGATAACGCCCATCTGGGCCTGGAAAAATATCCGCATTTTGAATGCGTCGTTCCAGTGCTTCTGCACTATCAATAAAATGATGCTGCAACCTCCTGCTGATGTAGTCGAGGAAGCGATGTGGCTCCACGGTGGAGGTTGCCAGATCTGGCCCTGTAATAAAATGGATATTGCCGACGTAGCGCCAGGATTGGGCAATGGCACTGTAGAGTTGCTCGCTGCGCTTGCCCAGGGAAAAGACGCGCAAGAGTAAAAGGTCCGTTCCCTTCATTTTCTTGCGTTTGCCATTGGAGAAGGCAAAGCCGGCCCATATAAGGATTTTGTAGAAGCCAAAAGCCACAAGGCCGGTAAGAATCCACCAGGGGTTTTCGAACGCCAGATCTATCGAAGTAGAAAGCCCAAACAAGAGCCAGATCGGATCAAGTATGAATGAATGGTCACTCAACAGCCTGTGCAAATAGAGCCATTTGAGCAGTTGAAGAGTTAACCAGCCAAGAGTTGCCATGAAGAAGATGCTGATGGCAATCAGAAGAGCAAGGACGCCATATTGAACGAGTTCAACTTCAAGAAGTTTATATATAAAAATAGGAGTAGAGATATTTCCCTGCGTCGAGGCTCGAAGGATGGACTCGCCTAGCATGTAGAACAAATGAAAGCCTGAAAAGCTGAAGGACAGGAAGATCAGGGCCATTGGGCCAACGGCTCGTATACGTCGATAGAGGAACATCAATACAAGGATTGTAGGTAGAAGAGCACTGTTTGCCCAGGCCCTGATAGTTTGCCCCCATGTCAGTGATGAACTGAGATTAATCACAACCGCGGACACAACTAACCAAAGGAAGAAATAAGCTGCAAAGATCAGAATTCCAGTGCGCCATTCGGAGGAAGCCACGAGGTTAATCACCAAGGCTGCCGGCCAGAAGTAGATCAAGGTAAAGTATATGAAATTCAGTGGAGGGAACCCAAGCTGCCATGCTAAATTGATGGCGACCGTCAGCAAAATGGCAAAACCAAGCCCTCCCAAAGCATAGACGGCCGCGGTTTGCCAGCGACGGATGCGTAAATGTCGAAATAGGGTGATTGTTTCTGTTCCCTTTGCTGCCGACTTTTCATCAAATGGTGCAAACTTAGGACCCACTGGAAAAGAAGGAGATTCAGTTTCGTCAGGGATGGCTGAATTTCCTGGAGCAGGTTGAGCGCGTTTACTCATCAGGCGGATGACAGAGGAGCGGTAGAGCCCGATGAGCAAAAAAGCAATTGGTGCAGTAAGGATGGCGGCGGCGATCAGAATTCCAGGCAGGACACCAGTCAAAACTACAATAAGATCCATTAAAGTCCTTCTCGAGTGTAGTTGTCAGGCGGCGGAAGGATTCAATTCTATGCCATCATTGTATCAAACAAAAGACGAGTGGAGGATGAACTCCACTCGTCTTCATGAGCAGGTTTCAGAAGTTTATTTCTTGACCAGTTCCACTTTCACGGCCGTCACTTTGTACTCGGGGATCTTGGAAACAGGGTCAAGTGCAGCCAGGGTCAGTTCATTCGCGGAAGCTTCCGGGAAGTGGAAGTTGGCATAGACCATGCCGGGCGGCACCCGGTCCGTGACCCAGGCCTGGGCAACGATGCTGCCGCGCCGTGATGTGATGCGCAGGGTCTTGTTCCCGTTGACGCCCAGTCGTTCGGCATCGGTCGGGTTCAGTTCCACCAGCGCCTGGCCGTAGACTTCCATCAAGCCCTTGGCGCGGCGGGTCATTTCGCCACCGTGCCAGTGATAGAGCACGCGTCCGGTGCTCATCACCATCGGGTAATCGTCGTCCGGTTTTTCGGCGGGCGGCACATGGTCGATGGGCATGAACTTGCCTTTGCCGCGCGTGAACTGTTTAGTGTGCAGGATCGGCGTGCCGGGATGATCCGCCGTTGGGCAGGGCCACTGCAGGCGTTCGCCCTTCAACAGACGTTCGTGCGTTATGCCGCCGTAGGACGGGGTCAGCGCGTTGATCTCCGACATGATCGCAGATGTATCTTTGTAGTCCCAGCCGGAATACGGGGCGCTGGTAATTTCACGTCCGCCTTCTGCAAGGATGCGCTTTGCGATCTCGGCGGTGATCCACCAATCGGGGCGGGAGTCGCCGAGCGGCTCGATGGCCTTATTGACCATCTGGACGCGGCGTTCGGTATTCGTGAACGTGCCGGTCTTCTCGGCAAACGAAACGCCCGGGAGAAGCACGTCGGCATAGACCGCGGTTTCGGAGGGGAAGATTTCCTGCAAAACAAAGAAGTCGAGTTCTTCGAGACAATGGCGAATGTGCTTGGTGTCCGGGTCAGACATGACCGGGTCTTCGCCGAGGATGTAGAGCGCCTCGATCTTGTCTTCGAGGATTCCCGGCATCATCTCGGTCACGGTCAGACCGACTTTGTTGTCGGCGGTCGCACCCCAGGCTTTGAGGAACTTCTCGCGGATCTCGTCGTTGGTCACTGCCTGGTACGCCGGGTAGACATTCGGCAGACCGCCCATATCGCAGGCGCCCTGGACGTTATTCTGTCCGCGCAGGGGGTTGACGCCGCTGCCGGGCTTGCCCATGTTACCGAGCAGCATCTGGAAGTTGGCGAGGTCCATCACGTTGCGCACGCCAACGATGTGCTGGGTAATACCCATCGCCCAGATCACAGCCATGGGGCTGTTCTTGACGATGATCTCCGCGGCTTCGTAGAGTTTCTCCACGGGGATGCCCGTGATCTCCGCAACCTTGTCTGGCGGATAATTCATCACGGTCGCTTTGAACTCATCGAAGTTCTCGGTGCGTTCGGCGATGAAGGCTTTGTCTTCCCAGCCTTTTTCAAGGATGATGTACATCAAGCCGTTGACCAGGGCAATATCTGTACCCGGTCGCTGGCGGATGTGAAGGGTGGCAAATTCGGTAATATCGATCTTGCGCGGGTCCGCTACCACGAGCTTTGCCCCGCGTTGTCTCACTGCCTGGCGGATCATCGCGCCGAAGACAGGATGTTGTTCGGTTGTGTTCGAACCGATGATGAAGAACGTGCCCGCATGTGCTGCGACGTCGTCCATCGAATTGGACATGGCACCCGAGCCGAAGGAGGCGGCCAGACCGGCCACCGTGCTGGAGTGTCAGAGACGGGCGCAGTGGTCAATGTTGTTGGTTCCTATGACCTGCCGCGCCAGCTTGTTCAT
>DASTJG010000383.1:0-2032 GCA_035716785.1 Anaerolineales bacterium | reverse complement strand
CTCGCACCCCTCGGTGTTTGTCGCGGCAGCCGTGGGATTGACGCTCTTTCTGCATTACTGGATCGACAAAGACAGAACAAGACTGCTCTGGACAGCGCTATGCGGTGCAGTCTGGGGGCTGAGCCTGGGAATTCTATACTTTGTCAATCTGCGCCATCTGGCGGCCAGCGAGCTTCTGCTCAATTACTGGCAAGTTGGCTTCATGCAATTGGAGCTCGCCTGGTTTGTGGACATATGGGGTGGGCTGTTAAAGGATCCACTCAGCCTGCAAACTAATCCTTTGGCCGTATTCATCATTTTCGTAGCGGGGCTTGTCTTCCTCTTTCGGCGGAACTGGCGCCTTGGCGCGGTGATCCTTTTGCCGTTCCTGCTTGCTCTGGTCGCTTCCGCGCTTCACAAATATTCCCTGCTGGGACGGATGCTCCTGTTCATGGCGCCTCTCTTCATCATCGCACTGGCAAGCGGTGTGAGCGGATTGGCTGGACTGGTCAAAAATCGATACATCGCGCATGGATTGTGCATCCTCATGGCGGTCTATTTGCTCTGGGGCCCTCTGAGTGTTTCTTGGGCGGAGTTCGTGCAGCCGAAAACGCGGGAACACATCAAGCCCACCATGGAATACCTGCGCGAAGCCAGAAAGCCCGGCGATACGATTTATGTGTACTACAACACGGGGCCTGCTTTCCGCTTCTACGCGCCGAAGTATGGACTGGAGCTGGAGAACACGATCATTGGCACTGACCATTCCTCCAACCCCGAGGCTTACTACGCGGAGCTGGACGAGCTGGATGGCAGAAAGCGTGTCTGGTTCATCTTCTCACACGTCTATGAGTTGGATGAGTTCAACGAGCGGGATTTCATCCTTGCGTATGTGGATCAGCTGGGGGAGAAGGTCAGGGAATATCGCATCCCGGCCACAACGGTTTATCTTTATCTTTATGATTTGAAGTGAACAGCAGACCTAGCGATCTGCCGTCGCCCACAAATTCAGATTGAACTCGAAATAACCAAACTTCACTTTGGTCATCTCGAAGCCTGCCCGGCCAAAGTACCAGCCCAGCAGCGGCAATGTGTACACATAGACGTGCTCGTTGATCTCGTCCTCGCTGACCAGTCCCAGGCGCGCCATGCGGTGCAACAAACCATCAGACCAGGCCGCCGGTGTAGTGATGATCAACCGTCCGCCGGGGCGCAGGACGCGATGTACATCCTGGAACAGCATGACCAGGCTGTTGGGCGCGAGGTGCTCGACAACCGCCAGCATGGTCACCAGATCGAAGTATTCATCCTCGAATGGCAGGGCCGGTTCAGAGTTGAGATCGAGCGAATGCCAGTTGATGTTGGATACCGTGGATGGCTTTTCCAGTTGATCGACGGCGAACTTTTCGGCAAAATAGGTGTGCGACAAAAAATACGGATATGAACCGCACCCAATATCGAGAATACGTCCTGTGCGCAGATGGTCGGGGATGAGTTTGTTTGCCCTCTGTGCTCGCAGGTGGGCCAGCAGTGGCTCCAGCAGACCATGCCCCCGGGTGGCTTTAACTTGAGGATTCGCCATGAAAGAAAAACTCCTACCGGTATTGAGATAATTTCAAGCCACTGATTGTAATCAATTAATTGAGAAAAGCAGACTGCTCTTCGCGCAGCGCTTCTCCTTATCCCTTTGCCTGTTCCCGTTAAAAAGTATCACTTCCCCTGAAAAATGAATCGCAGACCGCGGTTGTAGCCTTCCGGTTTGACACCGGCGTGACGCTCGCCTTCGATCGTGAGCGTCTCCATTTCAAGTCCCGGATAGTTGCGCTCCCGGAGGACCTGCATGAACTTCTCGACCGGATATGCCAGCCCTTCCTCCGAACCGACGAACAGGAACAGCCTGGCAGGCAAATCTTTAAGAGTGTTGGCATACTCAGCTTCCTGTTCGAAGGCGAACTGCCCCCCATAGGGCACAGCCGGGCTGCCTGCCACATAGTCGCTGAAAAGTTCCGGCTCGCTGAACAGAGCATAGAGAGTAAACGTGCCGCCGAACGAA
>DASTJG010000382.1:0-5961 GCA_035716785.1 Anaerolineales bacterium | reverse complement strand
GCGCCGATCCACCTTTGCAGTTAGGTCGCTTGCGTGCACATGGACAAATGCTGGAATTGCGCACACAAGATTTACGCTTCACTCGCAAAGAGACAACCGAGTTTCTGAACGAAGTCATGCGACTGGGACTATCTGAAGAAGATGTCGAAGCCCTGGAGGCACACACCGAGGGTTGGGTGGTGGGATTACAGATGGCCGCTTTATCCTTGAGAGGGCATGCGAATGCCAGCGAGTTCATCCGCGCCTTTTCAGGCAGTCATCGATATGTGCTAGATTACCTGGTGGAAGAAGTCCTTAACCGACAGCCAAATAAGATCCGTACATTTTTGCTATGCACCTCGGTACTGGAAAGAATATGTTTCCAGTTGTGTGATAGTCTCCTTTCCGGAGATAACATCGAAGAGTCTCAACAGCAGGATGAGGGTCTTTCTAGTCAACAAATTTTGGAATACCTCGAGCGAAGTAATCTCTTTCTCATTCCCCTGGATGACGAACGAAAGTGGTTTCGATACCATCATCTGTTTGCAGAGTTGTTGCAGGTCAGGCTGCTGCAGCAGGAACCAGAGTCGAAAGCTGTCCTGCACCGAAGAGCCGCAAACTGGTACGCTCAAAATTCTTACCCGGTCGAGGCCGTAAACCATGCTCTTGAAGCACACGATTTGTTGTTGGCTGCCGATATGATCGAGGATTATGCGATGATATTGATGGGCAGGAACCAGATCGTTGCTACGCTTGATTGGTTCAAGTCTTTGCCTCCCGGGATTGCCCAGTCTCATCCTCTATTGATGATTTATCAGGCGTATATTCTGGCAAGAAGAGGAGAGTTCGATAGTGTGGAGAATATCCTTATAGAAGCCGAAAAGCTGATACAGACGCGGTCTGAGCTCAATGGAATCAATGAAGTGAAAGACATCATCCTCGGGATGCGAGGTTATATCGCAAATTTGAGAGGTGATTCCGAGACAGCAATTCAAGTTGGCTTAGGTATTCCTGCGCTTGCAGCGCACACATACACAAAGAGCAATTTTCTAGCTCGCTACCAGCATGCTCTGGCCTATTACAGTACGGGGGATCTCGACACCGCAGAGAATATCTGGACAGATATTTCCCAACGAGCCGAGGAAAGTGAGGATGTTTTTCATGCTATTGCGGCAAAGAAGGAATTGGCCAATATATGGATGATTCGCGGGCATCTGCGCCGGGCACAGCAGTGTTATCAGGAGATCCTTGCTTGGGTTGACCAGAAAACTCAAGAGCCGGCGTCGGTTAATGGGATAGTAAAGGTATGGGAGACAACCGTGCTGATTGAGCAAAATGAATTGGAAAAGGCGCTGACTCTGCTTGAAGGAGACCTGGAGAGTCTCCTGGGAGTTTGGCGAACCAGCTCTCTCGGGTTCACTTATGCAGTTTTGATCCCTCTCTATATAGCACGTCGAGATTTCCCGCGAGCAAGAGCTGCTGTTGAAAATGCGTTTTATCAGCTTAAATACTTTCGTGAGTATCCACGAACGGTAAGCATGGTAAAAGTTGGACAGGTGAATCTATGGCTGGCGGAAGGTAATCTTGCAGAAGCCGAGAAATGGGCCCAAAAGGATTTCCCACAAATGCCTGTCGAATACTCCTATGCTCAGGAATCAGAACATATCTGTTTGGCTCGTGTGTTGGTCGCCAGCCAGCGATGGGAATTGGTGCTCGATTTACTTCAGAATCTCTCCCGTGAAGCAAGGAAAGGCAAACGTTTCGGGCGTCTCTTGAAGCTCAACATCCTTCAGAGTCTTGCGCTGAGCGAGTTGAACCGTAGAAAAGAAGCGATGGACTTGCTGGAAAGTTGCCTCCGGTCTGCTCAGAAGGAAGGATTTATGAGAGTCTTCCTAGATGAAGGTGCACCTATGAAAGCGCTGATCCAGCGCGGAAAGAAGGATAGACGATGGGAGGATGTGGATCTATCCAACTACCTTGAAAGGCTCTTGGCAGCTTTTTGAGATAAAACTGGTCATTCCGTGGTTGTTCAGAGCCCGCGCCCGCGCCCTGCAAGGCCATGCGACGCGCTCTCCCACTCGAATACCGAACCGCCTGTAGTAACGACACAGCAGAAAAAAGCTCCCCAATGGACGATCTATCGGATAGATTATCCTGATTCTACGCCGCTACCCTCTCGGGATAATCCTTCAAGAATGAGCGGGCAAAGAACCAGGATACAACCAGGACAGCTAAAGGTGCAAAGCCCATCAAGAAGCGAAATGCCATATCCGGTCGTGGGCCAGGATTCTCGCCACTGACATAGCCAAAGAGAATGGTTGCCAGCATCATCGCGACAGATTGCAGTATTCCACCCATGTTCAGGAGGACATTCAGCAGCGCCAAATAGAGAGCTTCTGTGTGTTTTTCGGTGTTTGCCAGGTGTTGGCTGACCAGATCCGCGCGAATGATATTATTGCAAATCCAGATCCCTCCCCAGGCAACACCAATAACCATAATCGCTGGAACTGCCATCCATAGACTTGATGGAAGACTCATCATGATGGTCCCCAGGGACATGACCAGAATGACCAAAACGAAGGTCGTCTTCATCTTCCATTTCTGGATCATCTTGCTCCAAAAAGGCAGGACAAGCAAGGATGCAATCAAAGCTGTGCCTGAAAGCATCGAGGCCAGTTCCGGGCCTGCCCCAAGCGAATGTTTTGCGTAAAAAGGCAGAGTAAACGGCACCATGTTCACGCCAAACGTGACCAGGGTGATCGTGACGCCATATTTCCAGAAGGAACGGTCTTTGAGCACGTTTCTGAATGCCTGCAGGAATTCGACTTTATCGATAGCCTGCATGTCTGAATCCTCCCGATTACCGAGTAATGCAAGTGTCATTAGACCTACCGACGCAGTAGCATAGATCATCGCCATTCCGGTGAACCCGATAGCGCGATAGACGAGTGGCGTCAGGCTTAAACCGATGAAAACACCTATGATCATCCCGGCCTGGTAATAGGCCGAGGCGTTCGAGCGCTGCTTCAAACCGTGGAAATACTCGGGGAACAGAGCCACATAATTCACGGTGACGATTGTGGTCAGGGTTTCGAACAGCAGCAAAATCACCAGCATATACCAGAATAGGTTCGTCATTCCTTGGATGGATCCCGGTACAGAGAAGATCAGGATATAGACAACAGCGGTGAGCAGCGTGCTCGGAATAAGCCAGACGTGGCGTCTACCCCAGTGCGAGCGGGTGTTATCCGATAAGAAGGCGAAGATCGGATCGTTGACAGAGTTCCAGATCGCATACACCATCTTGACAACTGCTGCCATTGTCATTGCCAGCCCAAGGACCTCGATATAGAAAAAATAGGCATACCCTGCGAACGACTGTAAGAGGATATTGATCGCCAAAATACCCAATCCGTACCATACGGGGGATTTATACGCCGTGGAAATCAAGCCTTGTGCTGAGATTGTCCCCTGGTCAAGTGTTGGTGCCATGTGTTTGTCCATTTGAAAGCTCCTTTTCATGGCTGTATTGTGAGCGCTCCCCTGCTATGAAGCTCGAGCATGCTGAAGAGCAATTTCAACCTTCACAAGTCGATTATGGATTTTCAAAGGCTCTTGGCGCCGTTCGATGAGGGCTTCATCGTTATTAACTATTCTATAACAAATCTCCTGAAGATCCTACAACGAATCTCCTGTGGGTCTATTATGCGCCCAACTTAAAGGATGTGTAACGCGACCCGTAACACTTCCGTAACGCTAGGAGATTAGTCTGGTATCAGATCGAGATCAAGAAATGACCATTAGGAAAGGAATCAACCATGAGAACTAGGAGTATGTCCTCTTCAGAAAAGACTTTCGCTTGCGAAACCTGCCCTACCAGGAAAAAGGCGGAAGCTAATCCCAAATCCTTCATGGCGCGGCTGTGGCGCTGGCACACAGGCTGGTGCCCCGGCTGGAAAGCGTACCAGGCCCATCTTGCCAAACAGACAAAGCCATAAAAGGAGTTGAGCATGGATCCCATTACGAAACGCACAAACGTATGGTTGCGACTCACGATCCCTATTGCTGTCTTGCTGGTGATTGCAAGTGGGAGCGGAGTATTCATTTCCGGTCTTTACCGCGACACCCCGGGTCTGGTAGCGCAGGCGATGGGCCAAGATGTGATTACGCTTATGGTAGCGTTCCCCGCGTTGGTCATTAGTGCGCTTTTCGCTGGGCGTGGTTCCCAGAGCGCGCGGCTCATCTGGTTAGGGGTATTGGTCTATATCGTCTACACGTATGCCAGTTATGCATTTGGCATCCGCTTCAACCCGTTGTTCCTGATCTACGTCGCCCTGCTGGGATGTTCTAGCTATGCTTTGATCGGCGGTCTCGTGACGACCGATTGGGCCGGTCTCAAGGCGGGCTTCACGGAACAAACGCCTGTCAGAGCGGTGAGCATTTTTCTGGTAGTGATCGCAGGTTTTTTCTATTTGACGTGGCTCAGTGAAGCAGTTCCCGCTTCACTGAGCGGGATTCCCCCTCAGAGCGTGAGCGAGGATGGAACGCCCACCAATGTCATCCACGTGCTGGATATGGCCTGGTTACTTCCAGCGCTGCTGATTACAGCAGTGAGTTTGTGGCGCAAGCAACCCATAGGTTATGCGCTTGCCGTGGCACTGCTTGGAAATCTGGTCTTTCTGGCCTTGGCGATTCTAGCAATGATCGCGTTTGAGGCGCGAGCGGGGGAATCAGAGATCATCGCACAGGTGATGATGTTCGGGGCGCTCTTTGCGATCAGCCTTGGAATGCTGATTTGGACGATGAGAGGATTAAAGTCATCGTCCATCTCGAAAGGAGGACATCATGTCAACAATTAAAACGTTCATCAAAAGGCATCCGGTATTCACCTACTTTGCCCTAACATTCACCATCTCATGGGGCGGGATGCTACTACTTATCGGTGGACGTGGCGGAATCGCGGGCACCAATGAGGAAACCGACCCACTCGTGCACCTAGCGATGCTTGCCGGTCCTAGCATTGCAGGCATCCTGCTGACAGGACTCGTCTATGGAAGGGCTGGACTTCGCGAGTTCCGATATCGATTGCTCAAGTGGCGGGTAGGCTCTCGCTGGTACGCAGTCGCGCTCCTGACTGCGCCGCTCGTGGCGATGATGACACTCTTCGCGCTTCTGCCAACCTCTCCCGTATTTCTCCCCGGTATATTCGCCTCCGACAATAAAGTGTCGCTTATCCTCTCCGGTATCGTCGTTGGGTTGGTGGCAGGCTTTTTTGAGGAGTTAGGCTGGACCGGGTTCGCCATACCCAAGCTGAGGCGGCGTTACAGTGTGCTTGCCACGGGGTGCATTGTGGGCCTCTTGTGGGGAGTGTGGCACTTGCTTCTGTTTTACTGGACAAGTGGCGGTTTCTCCGGAACATTCTCCTTGGCCAGCTTCCTGCCAGCGGTTCTCTTCTGTGTAGGAGTAGCACCAGCTTTTAGGGTGCTCATGGTGTGGGTCTACGACCATACCGACAGCCTGCTCGTGGCGATGCTGATGCACGCGAGTAACACAGGCGGGGTGCTAATGATCATCATGCCTCCGGCCATAGCAGGAGTGACCGCAGTGACCTGGTATCTCCTCTTCGCCGTAGCGCTGTGGGTCCTCGTCGTTGCAGGGGTACAGGCGCGGCAAACCCTGCCACGACAAGCGTAAGGAGTAAACAAAAATGGATAACCAAAAAAAGCTTACGAAATGGATAGCCAGGGTGGCCATATTGATGCTGACCTTGGAGCTTTTCGTAGTCAGCCCTGTGAAGGCAAACCAAGGTTCTTACCGGCGCTCCGGGAATAATTCGTATGATGAGATGGATGCTTACATCGAAGAGCAGCTCAGGGCTCTGAATCTACCCGGCGCATCCCTGGCGATCGTCGAAGGGGATCAGGTCGTACACACGAAAGGCTTTGGTGTATCGGGCCCGGCTAGGGAAACTCCTACGCCTCA
>DASTJG010000381.1:0-5253 GCA_035716785.1 Anaerolineales bacterium | reverse complement strand
GCTACCACGGCGTTACTGGCTGTGTCGATCACAGAAACAGTGTTGGAAGCCGAATTGGCAACATAAGCCCGCGCACCATCGGGCGTGAGCGCGATACCGTAAGGTTCGACACCGACTGCGATGTCCTGAGTCTTTTGATTTGTTGTCAAATCAATCACCGACACGGTGGCACTGCCCTGGTTGGTCACATACGCAAAGCGCTTATCGGGCGTGATGGCAACCGTACGCGGCTCATCGCCCACCTTGACCTCGGCGACCTTTGCATTCGCATCTCCGGCCACGTTGAGGATGCTGACGCTGTCATCCAGGTTGTTCGCGACGATCAGCAACGAGTCATCGTCGCTGATCGCGATCGGGCCGGAGGAACTGGAATTTTTGGCGATCGCTCCGCCCGTGGCGGGCACGATCGGCTGTGTGCCGGCAGGGGCGGCAGAAGTTGGCTGAGCGACCGCAGTTGCGGGAGCCCCTCCGCAGGCTTGTAAGATTGGCAACAATACCAGAATGCATACAATACCTATAAGGCGAAATCGATTCATAACACTCTCCTTCCAAATCAGTAAAATCTTACAAGACGTGTGATGTCTTGTAAGACATCACACGTCTCCTAACCTTCATACTTTCTGTGCCCAGGCCCCGATCATGGCTGGCGAGACCAGCGTCGCGTTGCGCGTGACAGTTTCTTCTCGCAGCCGCGCCGCCAGCGTTTCAATACCCACCTCTTCGGCAGTCGCCACACCGGTACGTTCCATCAAAGGCAGCAGGGTGCGGGTAATCTCTGTCACCTGTTCATAGGCGGGCGAATCGGGTCCGCTTTCCACCCGGGTACCTCCGATCATTTGCGGCGCAGGCAAGCCAGCCTCTTCGAAGATGCGCCCCAGCCTGAGGCTGGTGCGGATGTCAACGTCTGCGCGGGTGAAGGTCTGCTTGATACGCCAGAGGGAAGTCTCGAAAAGCTCGCAAGCCGGCTCAGACTTGGAAGCGTCCATATCCATCTCTTGAAAAGCCACGATCCCGCCTGGCTTCACAAAATTCAGCAGGCGGCGCAACATGGCTGCCGGATCAGGGAAGTACATCAGCACCAGGCGGCCGATCAGCGCATCAACAGGTTCCGCCAGGCTTAATTCCAGCAAATCGAAATTCATGAACTGCACGTTCATCAAGCGGGCGGAGCTTGCGCGCCGCGCGGCCAGCGCAAGGGCTTCTGGAGACTTATCGACCCCGACGACCTTTCCTTCCGGACCCACTAATTTCGCAGCTAAAAACGATACATCCCCTGCGCCACAACCGATGTCCAGCGCCTGCATCCCTGGTTTTAAACCGGCCAAATGCAAGACATTTGTGGTCAGGTCACCATAGAATTGGGACTGTTTGATCAGGCGATCTAATTCAGTATCCGTATGTCCAAGGATATACGGTTGATTTTGAGCTACGGTAGCTTGTCCTTGCATCATCTCTATCTCCAAATTAAAATAAATTTACTGTCTGGATTACTATAGGCGGAATCCTTTTCCAATCCAACTGGAGCAAGGAGGGAATCAAAAAAGACTTTCGTTAGCAGGAGAAACTAACTAAAGTCAGGGGTGTAAACGAACGAAAGTAAGGAATGGAAATTTAGGAAGCCAGGCCGTGCTTAACGGCATAGAGCGCAGCTTGTGTACGATCTTCCACCCCCAATTTATCGAGTATCGTACTGACATAGCCTTTGACTGTCCCTTCCGTCAGGAATAGCGCCGCGGCAATCTCTTTATTACTGCGTCCCTCGGCGATCAACCGAAGGATGCCGGACTCACGTTCCGTCAAGCTCACATGAGATGGTTCGGACATTTGTGAAGAGGGTGACTTTCCCGCGACCTCCCGCATCAATTGCTGCTGTACTTCCGGATGCAAAGACGGTCGGCCCGCGGCTGCATCGCGCAGTGCACGCAGCAGATCTGCTTTGAGCACATCCTTCAGCAAATAACCGGTCGCACCCGCCTGGATCGCTTCACGCACGCGCTGGTCATCGGCAAACGTGGTCAGCACCAATACGCGCGCCTGTGGATTGTTACCCACGATGCGGCGCGTCGCCTGGATCCCATCCAACCCGGGCATGACCAGATCCATAACGATAACGTCAGGTTTTGTGGCCTCCGCCAAATTAACCGCGGCTGCGCCGTCCCCCGTCATCCCAACGACTTCAAAATCGGACTCTTCAGACAGCAACGTCTGCAGTCCTTCACGGACAATTTCATGGTCATCGACAATCAGAACGCGAATGGATGTCATACTTTCATCTCACTGTTAGGAATAATCACTTCGACCGTTGTACCTTTACCCGGTGCAGAAAGCACCCGCAGGCTGCCGCCAAGCAACTCTGCGCGCGCGCGCATGGTTTTCATTCCAAATCCGCCTGCCTGCGATTCCTCGCCGGTTCCGGGGTCAAAGCCAATTCCGTCATCGGATATCGTCAGACAAAATTGTCCAGCATCGCTTCCATCCAGCAGGACAAGGATCTCACGGGCACGCGCGTGTTTGATCGTATTGTTCAAAGCTTCCTGAACGATACGATAGATATCCTGTTCCGTCGCTTCCTTGCCAGCCCCGAAGAGCGCAGGCGAATACTCGTAGGTTCGCACCGCTACCTGAACACCATCGTGAGTAAAATCCGCTGCCAGCAAGCGGAGCGCCTCCAGCAAACCGTGACGATGCACCCGCTCCGGGCCGGTCAGGGTGGAGGGATGCGTATCTTCGATTGGACGCAGCTCGAACAACAGGGAACGCATCTCCCGCAGGGCGGTTTGACTCAGTTCCAGCAGGCGATCCACGCGCTTTTGCCCCTCGAGCGGATCCCGTTTCCAGGCCGGCGCGATCGATTGGGCGATCAGTGTGGTGCTGAAGATCAACTGCGTAACGGAATCATGCAGTTCACGCGCCAAACGCTCGCGCTCCTGAAGGACAGCCAATTGCCGGCCGCGCTCGTAAAGCAATGTTTGCTGCACGCGGCTGTCGATGGCCGTCGCCAGTTGGGCAGCTGTGGCATGATAGGGACGCAAACCGGTCTCACTCCATTCATAGACTCCGGGATAGCTGAGTACGACAAGTCCCGTGCGCCGTCCGCGCACCATCAACGGGATCATCGCCAATGCCAGGCGGCCGTTCTCTTCCTGCATCTGCCGCAACCCTTCGGAGACGCGCGGATCCTTGCGCACATCTGTGATCGTCACCGTCTGCCCGGCGTCCAGCAGCGGGTCGAGAGCATCCTTTGAATAGGGCACGCGTTCTTCCAGATGTTCAAAGCCACTCTCCGGATTCCAACGGCCGCGTATCACCACAGCCGTGCGTTCACCATCGGCGTTGAATTCATACAGACAAACATTACAAACATAGCGGGTACGCCGCGCGACCTGCTCAAGATAAGCAGTGATCACTTCATCCACATCGCGTCCCAGGCCAATGCGCTGACTGGTTTCGTAGAGCAGGCGCATCTCATCCAGAGCACCTCTGCTGGACTCGAACAGTCTCGCATTGTGTATGGCAACAGCTGCATACTGGGCAAAGAGTTTCAACGTTTCCAGATCCTGCTCATTGAAATGATGCGGCGTCTCGGCGCCAATCCCAAAGAAACCAATCATCTCCCCCTGCCAACGGACAGGCACGCCAATGACTGAATGCTCAGCCAGTTCAGGCAAGGTGGGCTGCTCCAGGTCACCGTATCGATCCAGCAGGATTGCCTGTCCGGTCTGTAACACCCTACCGGCCAGGCCCACCCCTGCACTCATCTCTGCACCCAGTTCATCCGCGGGCATATTGTAGACAGCGACAGTTCGAATGACCGGGACATCGTTTCGCCGAATGACCAGACCAATGGTTCCGTGTGTTGCCCGAATCAGGGTCACAGCGCTATCGAGAATCCTCGACAGCAACGGTTCGAGTTCCAGTCCGCTGCTGATCAGAGCCATGGCGCGCTGAAGGATATCAACTCTACGCGCAACGTCGGAGAAATTTTGTTCCTGAGAAGGGGAAGATGGAAAAACCGGATCCAACTTATGTCTCTTTACTACCAATAAAACTCTTGTGAATGCCAGAATTATAAACGAATGTCTGAGAAATACTTTTGCTATTTTAAAAACAATAGTCCGTGCTTGTTAACACGGACTGTTGTTTTACTAAAGCTTGTCTCAAAAACATTTTTCCGTCATTGCGAGGCGGGTGCTCTTCCCAACGACCCCGGCACCTGCGCCCGGGGCAGGTGAGCAATCTCTTACTCAATTTTCATGGCAATCTCGTATGAGATTGCTTCGCTTCGCTCGCAATGACGGAGCGGGAGATATTTTTGAGATAACTTATAAAGATGGTTCGGCCTTATTTCTTCTTCAGGATCACGCGCGCATCGACCACCTTCAGACCCGCACCTTCTTCATAGACCAACACCGGGTTGGCATCCGTTTCAGCTACTTCGTCACACAGGTCATAGACCATGCTGGCATAACGGCAGAGCAGGTCTTCCAGCGCAGCCCGGTCACGTGGCGCTTCGCCGCGGGCGCCGGCCAGGATGGCAACACTATGGATCTCGTTGATCATCTGCCGCACCAGTTCTTTATTGACGGGGGCCACGCGGAAGGTAACATCCTTGAGCACTTCCACGAAGATGCCACCCAGACCGAACATAATCGTCGGGCCGAAGGTCGGATCATTGATCGAGCCAACGATAACCTCCGTTCCGAGGGGAGCCATTTCCTGCACGGCGATGCCGCGAATATCCGCGTTAGGTTTGTAAGCCTGACTATTCTTCATGATGGTCTGATACGCAGATCGGATTCCGGCCTCATCCTTGATATTGACTTTCACGCCGCCCGCATCGGATTTGTGGATAATATCCGGCGAAACGACTTTCATAACGATCGGGAAACCGGTCTTCTTGGCCAAGTCGACGGCTTCATCTTCGCTCCTGGAGAGATTGGTCTCTGCGACTGGCAAGCCATACGCGGCGAACATCTTCTTGGCTTCGATCTCGGTCAGGGAACTGCGCCCATCGGCGCGCGCCTTGGAGATGATCTCGCGGGCGATCCTGGAACTCTTTGGTCCGCAGCTCTCCTCCGCACCGGCATTCATCAGGCGGATGTTATGGTACTCGCGCAGGGCCGCCATACTGTTCATGGCCTGATCGGGGGTGGGATAAGCCGGGATGCCATTCTCGACCAGCCATTGCATGGCTTCATCGCAGCGTGTCCCGCCGACCATGGAAACAACCACGGGCCGATCCTTGACGCCTGA
>DASTJG010000380.1:0-2612 GCA_035716785.1 Anaerolineales bacterium | reverse complement strand
AATAATACGTTGTAGAAACAAGCGCGCCCTCAAACGAAACAAAATCACGCGCCAGTAGAAAAAGAAAAATCCCGCCAATCAACCAGAATAAGGATGCATAGATGCGCGGGACCCACAGCTGTTCACCCGTGAAACGATAGGTATTAGCAACAAGATGTTCAAAGACCACCGGCTCAACGTCTGCTTTGAGCTTCGCAAGCCGCCTGCCCATCTTTACTTCCCAGGACGGAATTCCTTCAGGCTCTGTGTCGTAGTACAAGCCGCGTGCTTTGATGATGGATACCAACTGACGTGTGGGATGAAAATCAAGCGGCAGGTCGGTGAGGTCGTAGAGACGGATCGCCAGCGCCGCGCCAAAGATCAAAACAAGTACGATCGTCCGCGCCAGGCGTGACGAAAAGAAAGATGTTTGGGACATAAGCCGAAGTATTTTATCAGATTCAGCCTGTTACTTATCGCCCGAAAACATCCGCTGGCGGCGGCGCAAAATAAAGCCGCGTAATTTGCGTAGACCGGTTAAATCGAGGATCGCAGAGACGAAGATGTTCAACCTTGCCAGAGCAGTCGGTGGATGGATGAACAACGCCCGGACCCATGCCCCCAGTGCGGCGGACGGCTTCCCGCCATCGAGCAGGTAGCGCGCCTGGAAGCGATAGGCAGAGGCGCGGGCGCGTCTTTTCACGCCTGCAAAGGCATCTGACAGGCCGGGCTGATCGTTTGCCCAATCCAGCAGACGGAACGCTTCGAGCCCGAACTCAGCCGCCCGGGCCCGATTCTTTGCCCGGGCATGGTAGCGCGCCGCCGACCAGACCTGCGGCACATGCAGAATCCGGCCCTGCTGCGCCAGGCGGATCCAGAGATGATGATCGAGCAAGAAGTGAAAGGTGGTATCCAGCGGCCCGGCCCTGTCCAGCGCGGCGCGCCGAAAAAAGACGCTGGGCTGACCAATGATCTGGAAGCATAATAGATCTTCCAGAGACAGTTGTTTGTACTTCAGGACATTGATGGTCTCTCCATTTTCATTGACAGCCAGCATATCCCCATAGACCATCACCACATCAGGGTTTTCTTCAAAACATTTCAGGACAGCAGGGATCGTGTTCGGCAAATAATAGTCATCTGAATTCAGCCAGGCGAGTATATCCCCTCTGGCACGCTTGAATCCCTTATTGATGGCCTCTGCCTGGCCGCTGTCTTGTTCGGAGATCCAATATGCCAGGTGGTCGGCATATCGCCGAACGATTTCAGCAGAGTTGTCCGTGGAGCCGCCATCGATCAGGATATATTCGATGCGCGGATAATCCTGTCCGAGCACAGATTGGATCGTCTGCTCGACGTAGGGGGCCTGATTGTAGGAAGGGGTAATGATGGAGACGAGTTTCATATCGAGTCTGAGATTGCTTCGTCGCTTACGGAGTTTACCCTGAGCCTGCCGAAGGGTTCGCTCCTCGCAATGACGTTAAAAGAGGGAGTTGTAATCCACCTTGGGGAAGATGGTCAGCTTGCCGCCGATCGTGGCATCCAGGACTTCGCGCTGAGCGCTATGATACGCCGCGCGCGCCATGGCATAACCAACTTCGGAGGTTTCCAGGTCGGGCAGTTGCCAGCGGAAGCCTTTCCCGAAATAGGCCGACGAAAAGTGATTTGGATCGTCACCCTGGGAGGTGACCGTCGTATTCGGCTTTCCGGTTGTCGTGTAATTGTGATCCAGGCCGATCAGGATGACCTGCTTGAACCCCATGTGGAAGGCCAGCTGCAGCGTGACATTGGTCACCGTTGCACCCTCCCAGACGCGGCCGCGTACATCCGTCGAAAAGCGCGGACCTGTGTACGAAGTATAGATGAAGGTTGGCAACTGAGACGCTGGTAAATTCGCCGGAAAGTGACGGCGGGAGCGCCAGGCAAGAAACTTCGGCACGGAAAGCGCAGCCAGGCCACTGGCAGTTTGTTCGATGACCAGATCGTTGACGACGGTCAGATAGGTTGTCGAGAAACCAAGCTCAGGAAACATCAGGTAGATGCGATTCATCCCGAACGTAAACTCGTCCCTGAGCTTGCTCATGTCGGTCTGTTTGAGGCTGGGTCCGTTGGCGATCACAAAGGCGCGCTTGCCTTTGTGGATGTCCTTCAATGCGGCGAGGCGGCGAATGCTCTCCCGCCGCCAGGGATGGAGATACGCGGCTGGCAACTCGGGAAGGCGACGCACCGAGTCATTGGTCGCGCGGGCGAAGTTCCATAAGAACGGTGGCGTGATTTGTTTGAGGGTTTGCTTCATGGGAAGATTTATTCCGTGCTCAATCTTGCCGTCGCGCCGCCGTCGACAACGAGTGCCTGCCCGGTCATGAAGGAGGACTGCTCGTTATCTGCCAGGAAGTAGATCGCGTGTGCGATCTCTTCGGGCGTCCCGACTTTCCCGCTAACTGTCCTGCGGGCAAGATTATCGAGGCGCTCCTGCATGTCGCCGTGCCCAACGTGTCCGCGCCCCAGGCCGGCGCGCAGCATCGGTGTATCCACCGCGCCCGGCAGAATGGCATTGACGCGGATGTTATCGGGCGCGAACTCGATCGCCAGGGCGCGCGTCAGGGCCAGCGAACCGCCCTTCGAGGCCGCGT
>DASTJG010000379.1:0-4695 GCA_035716785.1 Anaerolineales bacterium | reverse complement strand
CCGATCATCGATTCCTGCCGTGACCAAACGATCTTGACCGGCTTCTTTAATTTCCACGCTGCCAATGCGAGCACGATCTGCACAGACATATCTTCGCGCCCGCCGAACGCGCCGCCCACTGCGGGATAGATGACACGGATCTTCTCGTTTGCCATACCCAGCGCGTGCGCCACCTGATGCTGATCTTCGTGAGTCCACTGCCCGCCGCAGGCGATGGTGAGGCGCCCTGCCTCGTCAATGTACGCGAGCCCGGCTTCAGGCTGCAGGTAGGCATGTTCCTGCACCGGTGTGTGATATTCGCTCTCGACGATCACATCCGCTTTGGCAAAGCCCGCCTCTACGTTCCCTTTGCGAATTTTATAATGGACACAAATATTGGAATCGCCGATCTCTGCATGGACGCGCGGCGCATCCGGTTTCATTGCATCGATTGGATCGCTGACGACCGGCAGGTCTTCATATTCCACGCGGATCAGTTTGATCGCCGCGGCTGCTTCCGCTTCGGTGCGGGCCACTACAGCCGCCACCTGGTCGCCGATAAACCGAACGACATCGGTTCCGGGCTTGGATGAACCGGGTCCGCATAACACAGGCTGGTCCTGCCACTGCAATCCATATTCGTTGACCGGGATATCTTTCGCGGTGTACACCGCGGCGACACCCGGTGCGGCCTCGGCCTTGCCTGTCTCAATTCCTTTGATGCGCGCATGCGGGCGATCTGCAAAGAGAAGCTTCATGTGCAGCATGCCCGGCATGCTGAGATCGCCAGAGTAAAGCGTTTCGCCTGTCACTTTCCCGCGTGCATCCACGCGGGGCAGGGATTTTCCAATCGTATTGTGTAAAGTCATTTGCTGATTTTCATCCAACACAAGAGTTTGGTGTTTGGGTTATCTCTTATACTCTTTGAATTTCTTTCTGACCGGCGGCGCATCCAGTGGACCATACCTGGATGGCCCGAATATGGTGTAGATATATCCATAAAGCAGGATCATGACGACGCCGACGACGCCTGTAATGACAGCAGTGAAGAATAGATAGGCTTCCAGATTGATTTGTCCCTGAAGCCAGTACAGTATGGGCTGTAGACCCTGTACCTTCAATAGGAGGGGCGGAATCGTGGGTGGACCAAACCATTCCGCGGGGATGGGCCAGCCCTGCTTCACAGCGTAGCCGACTACCAGCACAGAGGAGCCATAAGCAAAGATAGGGACGACAAACATCATGATACAGCCAATGCCGCGCATGAGTGGATGCACGCCCCGATCACGCGGCTTCTGCCGGGGACGACTGAAGGAAGAGTACTTGCCCATTTTTTCACCTCGTTGGATTCAACTATGCCTGTACTTTGTCGGCGTCCGCGACCACGTCGTGTACTGCCTGCACAATTTTGTAGTAGCCTGTGCAACGACACAGATTGCCTGTAATCGCCTGCTCGATCTCATTGCGCGTTGGGTTTGATTTCTCTTCCAATAATTTTGCAGCAGACATCAGGAAACCCGGCGTGCAGTATCCGCACTGCACTGCACCATGTTCGATAAATGCTTCCTGGACAGGATGCAGCTGTCCATTGGTTGCAAGCCCTTCGACGGTCACAATTTCAGCGCCATGGGCGCGCGGTGCAGGGACGAGACAGGCCATCACCGCCTTTCCATCCAGAAAGACGGTACAGGCACCGCACTCGCCTTCGGCGCAGCCTTCCTTTGTGCCGATCAGATTGGCTTCTTCGCGCAGGAGACGCAGCAGAGTTTTGTCGTGCCCGCTCTTGAATGTATATTTCTTTCCATTGACCGTCGTTTCGATGGAAGCAGATGGCGATTGATGCGCGCGCTGGATTCCGCTCTCTCCGCCCTGTTCGCCCCACAAGAGGATCGGCTCGACCGGCATCCCGGACTGTTCCCGCCCATCACGCACAGTCCTCAGCCCGCGCAGCGTGCAGACCCGTACCATCTCGCTGCGATAGGCCGCCGAGCCGCGAATGTCATCGATCGGTTTGCAGGAATTCATCGTCAGCCGCGCGGCTTCCTCGAGCACATCGTCTGTGAGTCCTTTGCCCACAAGGTACGCTTCTGCTTCCGGCGCGCGGAGGATCGTCGGGGCGACAGCTCCCAGCGCGATGGAGGCTGATTTAACGGTATCCGCTTCAAGAGCCAGGATGAGCGCTACATCGATGATTGAAATCGCCTGAGCGCGGCGCAATGCCAGTTTGATGAATGTCCCGCGCGCAGTCGTCTTCATTGCCGGAAAGAAAATATCCACCAGCATCTCATCCGGCTGCATCACTGTTTTGCGGACGCCGGTATAGAAATCCTTGAGCGCGACCGTCCGTGCGCCCCTTGCGGATTGCAGGGTCACCGAGGCGTCGAGCGCCATGAGCGGCGTGATCGTGTCGTTGGCGGGTGAGGCAGTGATGAGGTTGCCCGCGATCGTGCCGCGGTTGCGGATCTGCGGCGCACCGACTTCCCAGGCCGCGCGCGCCAGCGGATAGGCTCGCGCCCGGAGCAGCCTGGATTCCACGCAATGGTTGTGGGTCACCAGCGGACCGAGATGAATGAGGTTGTCCTCGTCAATGGTGATGTAGTCCAGCCCGGGAATGCGGGTGATATCGATCAGTGTATCGATCCCCTTACGGACACCGCGCTCGAGTTCGAGAATTAAATCGGTCGCACCCGCGACAATGCGGGCGCGCTCTCCTCTTTCTGATAAGACTTGCAGTACTTCATCGATTGTCGTTGCGTTTATATATTCTTTCCACATATCAAAACCCGTAGGGGCAGGACGCTTCGCAGCCTGCCCCTACAAATTATTTTCCATCTCCGATGACAACTTCAGATCTGCGATTGTACGTTTCTACTGCTGTCCTTGCGATAGTGGTGACGTTGCGAATGGCCGCGGGTAATGCCGCTTCATCACCAAGGCTCGCCTCCACATTGTCGAGGGCGCGCCCTACCTGTTCGGCAAGATCGAAGAACGCTGCATCGTACTGGTAGATCGCTTCGAGTTCCTTCTCGTTGATCTTCACAGCATCGAACAACCCGGAATACCCGCGCGGCGCCGTGCTGATCTTGTCGATGAAGGTGCGCAATTGCAATGAAGCTTTCTCCATATCATCCACGTATTGGATCATGCCGTTGCTGACCATGTCCACCTGGATTTGCGAGGCGCGCTTCCATTGTTCGTCGAAGCGACGGGCAACGGTATCGCGTAGCAATTTGTCCGCGTCACGGCGGTTCTGGCGTTCGACGTAACCGCCAAAGCCGGGAATATACGACGCCAATTTCTTGAACGGGTCCACCTGACTGGTCACTTTTTCAAAGAATTCGTTCATTTGTGCCTCCTGTCGAAGCGTAGCGAAGATGTCGAAGATGGCGCCTTGGCGCCAACGCTGTCGCGCTACGGTGATATACGTGCCCTTGCGCAATAAGTCGCACGAATACATTATAGCCTGAGATAAGGGTTATAATCAAGAAAGCTTTTTCTGGCTACAACGACCCCCACATCGAAACAACCAAGTAACTTACCTCGTTGACCGAGGAAGAAATCAAACCGCCTGACAAACGCGACGCGTGCGATGTCGGGCAAGGAGGAACGTAATGGCAACTGCCACAAAAAATGATATTCAGTCCTTACTGGGTGACGAAGCCGAATCGTTGCTTGGCTTCGATTCCCCCAAGATCCCCAGGGAACGTTTGCAACTGCCCGGTCCCGATTTCATCGACCGCGTATTCATGCAGTCTGACCGCAACAACCGCGTGCTCGGTAACCTGGAATGGATGTACAAGAGCGGGCGATTGGCCGGCACGGGTTATCTTTCCATTTTGCCCGTCGACCAGGGCATCGAACATTCAGGCGGCGCGAGCTTCGCCAAAAACCCCGATTACTTCGATCCTGAAAATATCGTCAAGCTTGCCATCGAGGGTGGATGTAATGCGGTGGCGTCCACATTTGGTGTGTTGGGCATCGTTGCACGCAAGTATGCCCACAAGATCCCCTTCCTGGTGAAGATCAATCACAACGAATTACTGACTTATCCCAACAATTTCGAACAGATCCTGTTCGGCAACATCGAAGAAGCCTACAACATGGGCGCGGCGGCCGTCGGCGCGACGATCTACTTCGGTTCGGATGATTCCCACCGCGAGCTGATCGAGATCGCCGAGGCATTTGCATATGCCCACGAACTCGGTATGGCGACCGTTTTGTGGTGCTACCTGCGCAACAAGGCGTTCAAGGCTGACAAGGATTACCACGTTTCGTCCGACTTGACGGGGCAGGCGAACCATCTCGGCGTCACCATCCAGGCGGACATCATCAAGCAGAAACTTGCAGAGAATAACGGTGGTTATCTGGCTCTGAATACGGGCAACAGTTCCTACGGCAAACTGGACAAGCGCATCTACAGCGATTTGACCAGCGATCATCCGATCGATCTGTGCCGCTACCAGGTGGCCAACTGCTACATGGGCCGCATCGGTCTCATCAACAGCGGCGGCGCCTCCGGTGAAAACGATTTTGCCGAAGCTGCCATCACGGCCGTGATCAACAAGCGTGCCGGGGGCATGGGACTCATCTCTGGACGCAAGGCATTCCAGCGCCCGATGGCAGAAGGTGTGAAGCTCCTGAATACCATCCAGGATGTGTATCTGGATCAGAGCATTACGGTTGCATAACCTGTGAACAAGAGAAATGCGGCGCCCA
>DASTJG010000378.1:0-2425 GCA_035716785.1 Anaerolineales bacterium | reverse complement strand
CCGCCCTGACGTCTCAGGGAGGCTCAACGTCTGAGCAATGGTCGCAGCGACAAGTCCGGGATCGCTGATGGGTGCCAGAGCCACGAAAAAGACGCTATGAAAACGATCGAGCATCTCGGAGGCAACCTGCAGTGCCAGCCGCGTCTTGCCCGTGCCGCCCGGGCCGGTCAATGTGACGAGGCGTCCATCTGAAAGTAATTGCTTGATCTCATCCATCTCGTTGGAACGCCCAATAAAGCTGGTCAGTTGGATCGGAAGATTATTCGGGGCGGCGTCCAATGATTTGAGCGGAGGAAAGCTGGATGGCAGACCTGCGATCACAAGCTGATACAGGTGCTTGGGCTGGCGCAGATCTTTCAGCCGGTGTTCACCAAGGTCACGTAAGGTCACATCCCTGGGCAATTCCTTCTCGACCAAATCGCAAGTCGTCTGGGAAATCAGCACCTGACCGCCATGCGCGGCAGCCGCGATCCGGGCGGCCCGATGAATATCGATGCCGACATAATGTTCTGAGGCACTGATTTGCGGTTCCCCTGTATGCACGCCCATGCGCACGCGCACATTGACACCCTCCGGCCAGGCGTGTGTGTGGAGTGTGCGTTGAGCCTCTACAACGGCGTGAACTGCGTCCAGCGCGCGCCCGAAGGCCACGAAGAACGAATCGCCCTCCCTGCCCAGGGTATTGCCATGATGGGTCTCGCAGACTGCACGTAAAAGCCGATTGTGCTCTGTGATCAGGGCGTCATACTTTTCGCCCAACTGCTGCAGGAGGCGCGTCGAGCCTTCGATATCGGTAAATAAGAATGTAACTGTTCCTAAAGGAAGATTGGACATCTGTAAGTAGGTTTAACTTTATGCGGGAAACAAGTTATGTCAAGGGAAAAGAGAATAAGAGGAGAATTAGAGAATTCAACGTATTAAAGCAGAGAAGCAGGCTATACTAACAAGATCTCACCTGCCAAAAACAAGGAGAAACCATGGAAATCGAAATTATGCATCGTCCATCTTATTCGCTGGCCGTCGCCAAATTGACGCCGAATGAGCGCATCCGGGCGGAAGCCGGCGCGCTGGTCAGTATGAGCAGCAGCGTCAACATCGAGACCAAGGCCGAAGGCGGCTTCCTCAAGTCGCTGGGGCGCGCGGTCCTGGGCGGGGAATCGTTCTTCCAGAACTTTTTCCTCGCCTCTGCTCAGGGCGGAGAGGTGACCCTGGCTCCCGAACTCCCCGGCGATATGATGCTGATCGAGTTGAGGAACAGTAAGCTGATGATCCAGGCTGGCTCATATGTGGCATCTGAAAATGGGGTGGAGTTAACCGCCAGGGTGAGCGTCAAAGCATTCATGTCCGCAGAAGGCATTTCCATGCTGGAAGCCTCGGGCACAGGGAAACTATTGGTCTCCTCGTACGGAGCGATCTTCGAGCGCACGCTGGGCAGCGGCGAAAAATATATCGTGGATACGTCCCACCTGGTCGCGTTCGACGCGACGATGGGCGTCACCCCGAAAACCGTCGGCGGGATCAAGTCCACACTGTTCAGCGGCGAAGGCCTGGTCGTGGAACTGACCGGGCCCGGCACAATCTATATGCAGACACGTTCGCCAAAAGCACTGATCGATTGGATCATTCCACAATTGCCCAAGCCGGAAATCAAAAGCTCGCAATAAATCATGTCGTTGCGAGCGCTGCGAAGCAACCTTTGTGAATGAGGAGATTGCTTCGCTCTTTGGGCTCGTAACGACATCACTGTATGAACTCGCCTTCCCCAAATTCGCGCGGGGGTGGTAATATCCGACTATTCACTCTCCAGTTTGCACGAGTGAACACAGGAACATCGCGGGAGTTTCCAACGTTGGGAAAGTATGCAAAAGATCTTTATTAGTTATTCACGCAAGGATATAAATTTCGTCCGCAAGCTTGCCGGAGATCTGGAAAAGGCCGGGTACGACGTCTGGTGGGATCTCACCGATCTGCGCGGCGGCGACGACTGGCCGCGCGCCATCCCGGCCGCGATCGAGGCGAGTCAATCCTTCTTGATTGTGCTTTCCCCCAATTCCGCCGTATCCGACTGGGTGGAGAAGGAATACACGCACGCCTTGTCCCTGCGCAAGAAGATCATTCCGGTCATGCTCCAGCGTTCCAGCGTGCCCTTCGCGCTGAACACAATCAATTATGTAGATTTCACTTCAGAGGATTACGCCGCGAATTTCAACAATCTGTTGACCGCTCTGGGGCATACCGGTGAACGACCTGTTGTCGAGCCGTTTTCCACGGCAGCCCTGCCAGCGATGCTCCGCAAATACGCCGTTCTCATCAGCATCGGAGCCGTCATCCTGCTGGGGATGCTCGCCGCGCTCCTCTTCTCGCCAATCCCTCCTCCTGAAACTCCAACCCCTTCGATCTCTCCGACTACGGCGGTCATGACTTC
>DASTJG010000377.1:0-9633 GCA_035716785.1 Anaerolineales bacterium | reverse complement strand
TCATAGTCGCGGATGTCAACCGGGATCAGGGGCAACACCTCTGCATACAGTTGATCGGCAACGGTGTGCCAATCCTCGTGGTCCACGAGCGGACCAAACAACCAGGCACGACTGATCTCCGGGTCCGCATCCACGCCGAAGACGCCGACCAGTTGATCGCCCTCGTACGCCAGCCGGAATCCATCCGCAGGCGGGATGAGACACTCGGCCAGCGAGGCGCGCACATCGGCTTCGCCTTCGCCAAAGAAGCCAATGTGATGTATCCCGTCACTGTTGAGGCGGGTCACAAAATGGACAAGCTCTTCAAGGCGATCCTGACAAGGAATAATTTCCATCAATGTGTCTCCAGCAAGAATTTTCTCGTTTGCTCGATTTTATCCTTTTCTACTTTCCCGTTCCCTTCCCAATACTCCAACAACTGCCCGATCGTCAGCACCGCATGCATGGAATAACCAGCCTGCTCGAGCGATTCCTTCGCACCCGATTGGCGATCCACCAGCACTACGACGTCTTTCACGATCAGTCCCACGCCTGTCAATTTTTCGATGGCTTCGAATTTGCTTCCACCGGTGGTGGCGAGGTCATCGATCACGACGACCGTTTCACCCGCGTTGTATTGACCTTCGATCTCGGCTTTCGTGCCGTAGGTCTTAACTTCCTTGCGCGGGTAGATCATCGGGTAATTCCCTGCCAGGCTGATGGCGGTCGCGATCGGAATGGCAGCATACGGCAAACCGGCAATTCGTGAGAATTGGAGATTCTTCAGGATCGGCAAATAAGCCTGCCCAACCTCTTCCAGCAATTTAGGATAAGTGATGATCTGCCGCAGGTCAATGTAGAGGGGAGACTGCAATCCCGACTTCAACGTAAAATTTCCAAATTTAATACAACCCGCCTCCAGCAAACTATCAGCGAGGGCCGCGATGGATGAATTCATTTCGATCACTGGTGATTCCTTTCCCGGGAAGCAGGTTCCCTGATCAGTTGAACAGAATAAATGCGACAGCGAACTTTACGAAATCGACCCAGAAGTGCCAGCCGATCGCGGTTTCCAGGTCACGATACAAACACAAATACGACACCGGCAGGCCATACAGCGTTCCAATGATCACCGTACTTGCGATCCCATCCATACCACCCGGTGTATGTAGATATGCAAACCAATATGCCACTACATACAAAGCCGCGGTAAACGCTGCGCGCGGTCCGCTTACCTGGCGAAATACAAGGAAAAGCAAAGGGACCAGAAAGATCCTTCCCCAGGCTTCTTCGGAAATGCCGGGCTGCAACGCAATGATCGGCTGCCACCACTCCCTCACCCAGGTCTCTCCATTCGCACCACCCAGCAATACGTTAAAGAACGCCCAAGGCAGCGCGATGATGATACCCATCATGAAAGACCTGAACGCCGCACCTGTTCCTTCGGATAGGAAACGACTCGTTCCAACGCCATCCTGGCGCAACCCTGTAGATCGAAGGATGCTCCAGCCTGCGGGCAGGCACAGTAAGACGAGGGATACTTGCAGGATGCTCCATACTAGGGGTGTGAAGAAATCGGTGATCCAGCCTGCACTCAGGCCGGTCACACCAGCGACCAGTGCCAGCGCCGCTGCGTACAAGCCCGCTCGCCTTTCCACAGGGCGTTTCAAGACCGCCAGGGTCAGGACTGCAATTACAGGCAAAGCAAACAATAGCGGTCTTCCCACTACATTCCGTAACACAAAAAGTATGACGAGCGAAACCAGAATAAGGAGGGTAAAGAGTCCCTTACTAGTGGGCTTCTCTGTTGGCTCCATTTTGACAGGATTGGAAATCCAGATCAACAATGCAACTGTACAGAGCAACATCACAATCAGCTTGGGAATGCTCAGCGGCGAGTTAAACGAATACGGTGGTCGACTGAGCTGCCAACCCAGGAAAATACTTGCAATCGCCCAAATGGCAATAAACAGATAGCGCCGCCCTTGTTCTGATGATGCTTTCACAATTCCAGACCTCCTTTTACGCAGATCAGAATTCAGTTTTGGTTCAAGCTCCTCTTGATCTCCAGGATCTGATCACGCAGCTCTGCCGCGGCGACGCCGGGCTTTGCCGCGCGCGCGATCGAGCGCGAGACGTTGATCAGCATCCCTTTGCCGTCTTTGCGTAAGCCTGCTTTCAACGCCGCTTCCAGCTCGCCACCTTGCGCGCCGACACCAGGAGCAAGGAACCATAACGCAGGAGCAGCTTCGCGAACGCGGGCAAGCGACTCCGGATGTGTTGCCCCGACCACGAGCCCAATATTGTTACGCGTGTTCCATTTCTGTGCCAGTTGAGCGACCTTGATGTGCAGAGGGATCAACGAAGAAGGCGGAAAGAGGTCGCCTTCTTTCGTCTCGCCTCTGTCCTCCTCCAGAACCATCAAATCCTGTAAATCACCTGCGCCTGCATTACTTGTCTTGCAGAGCAGGAACACCCCTCTTTCTGGATATTGTAAGAAAGGCTCGATCGAGTCTTTGCCTAGATAGGGATTCAACGTGATGCAATGCGCGCCAAGGTTCTCAAATGTGGACTTCGCATACGCCTCCGCCGTCGAAGCAATATCGCCGCGCTTCGCGTCGAGGATGACAGGGATCATCGAACCCAGCCGATTCGACTGCTCCTGAACGGCTTCGATGACCTGCTTGAGCGCGGTCCAGCCCTCGGCGCCGAAGACTTCGAAGAACGCCGCGTTGGGCTTGAACGCCGCAGCGTAGCGCGCGGTCTGTTTAACGAGATCCAGGCAGAAGTCCAGGGCCGAGGCGGCGGTTGGGGCAGCCAGATCGCTAGCATGAGGATCAAGCCCAATACAAAGTAATGACGAACAGTCATCTACCCGTTTTTCCAAAAAAGAGAAAAAAGTTTCCATGGGGTTAGTATACAGGTAAACAAGTACACAAGTAGTTGTGTGTTTACATGTGTACCTGTTTCCTTGTTTACGCCTTGCCTAAAACCATCGCCAGCAGCGCCATCCTCACGTACAGACCATATTCCATCTGGCGGAAGTAGGCAGCGCGCGGGTCGTCGTCGAAATCCACGCTGATCTCGCCGACGCGCGGCAACGGATGCATGACGATCATATCCTGTTTGGCAGCTTTCATGATCTCGGGGTCGATGACGTATGCGCCCTTGACCTTTTCATAGTCAGCGGGATCTTCGAAGCGCTCCTTCTGGACGCGCGTGACGTACAGCACATCTGTCTCAGGCAGGACCTCTTCGAGCGAGCGGAACTCGGCTTGCGGGATGCCTTTCTCCGCGACCTCGTCCATCACTTCCCTGGGCAAGCGCAAAATCTCCGGCGAGACGTAATTGATCTTGACCTTGAACAAGGAAAGCAGGCGCGCCAGCGAATGGACTGTACGACCATACTTGAGGTCACCAAGCATCGTCACCGTCATGCCATCCACCTGACCTGCGCCAAGTTCCTCGAAGATCGTGAATGTATCGAGCAAGGCCTGGGTGGGATGTTCACCAATGCCATCCCCGGCGTTGATGACGGGCTTGCTGGCCGCCTTCGCCGCGATCGCGGCCGACCCTGTTTCGGGATGGCGCAGCACGATCACATCCGCATAGCATTCGAGTGTGCGGACCGTGTCGGGCAGGCTCTCGCCCTTTGAGACCGATGAGTAACGTACCTCATTGATCGGGATGACCGAGCCGCCCAGCCGTTCCATCGCGGCGGTGAACGATGAGGAGGTACGCGTCGACGGTTCGTAGAACAGGTTCGCCAGGATCTTGCCTTTCAGCAGGTCGAACGTCCCGACGCGCGCGACCATACCGCGCATCTCATGTGCCACGCCGAAGACGTACTCCAGGTCACTGCGGCTGAATTGTTTGACGGAAATAATATCCTTGCCATACCAGGGCGCGGTGCGCTGGTCTCCAAAAGGCAGGTAGGGGCTTGTGTGGTTTGTGGGCATATTCTCTCCTTTGTTTTTGTCTTTGCGAGCACGCAGAAAGCAATCTCTTTTTCATCAAGTAATTGCTTCGCTCACAACGACATTTAGTTTGTCGATCGGGACTCTGGTTGTCCGTGGGAGGCGAGTCCCGTTTAATCACATTGTTCTGCGCTTCAATCCTTCTCTGTGCGGATGCGCGCCGGTAAAACTGCTTTCGTTATTTGAACAGTTCCAACGCCTCATCATTCCACTTATGGGAGTTTGTAAACCTTCGATCCGGGCGTGGAAAGTTGGTCCTGCAATAGGCTTTGCTGGACTCAAAATCAAAAACCGCATGCGGAAACCCATTGATCTGAAGGCAGGCCTTTAGTCCGTCTTCAGACCAAATAATTTCAACCTTTACAGAAACGTCTTTATCAACGATATCTTTGACGTTATAGATGTGTAATGCATCCAGGATCGGCTGTTCTTCGTTTTCGAAGTTCAATCCGTAGAGATAGCCAGTCTCCCCGTCATCTTCGAAGACAACCCCAAAACTTGTTTTGGGTGAGGGGCATTCCAGTGTGATGGGATTTCCGATGGTAATCATTTCGCTTAAATGAACTTCAGATGGCATTTCGATATCCTATTTGTGCCTGGGTATACATTTGCAATTGGTGAGGCTGATCCATTTCAGTCAATATTTTCAATGACTAGAGTCCAAGCTTCCTGACAAAATCCGAAAATTTATTTTCTACCTCTCTCCAATAATGTGTGTTGCCGCCGCTTTGCCAATCACTTGCTACCACTCTTGGATCTTCCAAACCGGTTCGGTAATCCAGCGCAATACCCAGATCAGCACCTGCAATTCTGTTCACAGCGATAAACAAGACTTTATCAACATCAAGCCAGGGTAATTCTCTCTCAGGTACTTTGCTCCCCCTGTATTCATGAAACAGATCAGCCATCTCGGGACTATCTGCCAAAAAACCGGTTGATTCTCGCTGCATGGTGTCGATATCCAGCAAAAAATCCATGGGTTCCTGCAAAAAAGGGATCACACTTTTTATGGTTTCATCCGACGGCTGTTTCCAGCGACCTGTCTTGATCAACTCAATTAAGAGAGGGGGAACGATGGGTTGCTTTCCGGCTTTGCCTAATAATTTTCGCAGCATATTTACTTATCCTCGTGTCGGTGATGGATATCGGGCATGTGTCCATGCTCATGCTCGGTATGTGCATGCTCGTGCTCATGGGAATGGGTCATGTCAACCGCATCGTGGACATGGAATTCGTCATGTCTGTGTCTATGCTCATGCACGACAGGCATGTGGATGTGGAAATGGGCGTGCTCTTCATTTGCCAGCAGCAACGCGCCGGCTGCCATCAGGGCGGCTGCGAAGATGAGCAACAATGTGACCGGATCCCGGAAGATGATGAACGAAAGCATTACACCTGCAAGTGGAGCCGTGCCGTACAAGGCGCTCGTGCGCGCCGCTCCCAACCCGCGCATAGAGTAGATGAAGAGCATGGTGCTGAGTCCATAGCTGATGAAGCCGAGCAGGAGAACGCCCAGGATGGATGCAAAGGCTGGGAACTGCTGACCCAGCGCGAGTCCAAGAAGGAGCGAGAAGGTCCCGGCGACGAGCCCCTTCCACGCAACGATCGTCAATGGATTTTTAGCAGAGATGTTGCGCGTGAAGTTGTTGTCCAGGCCCCAGAGCACACAGGCCAGGATGACGCCCAACGCGCCAGGCGAGAAACCGAACCCTCCTTCGAAATCCGTGGAGAGGAATATGCTCGCAAGCGTGATGACAAAGATCGCGCTCAGCGCGCGGCGGCTGATCGACTCACGGAAGAAAAACAACGCGATCAAGGTCGTCCCAACGCCTTCGAAGTTGAGCAGCAGGGAAGCTGTGGAGGCAGGGGTGTTCTTCAGGCTGATCATGAGAACGATCGGCGCGAGGACGCCGCCTGAAACGATCGCACCCGCCAGCCATTTCACATCCGGACCTTTGATCTCTGCTTCTTTCTGATTTGAGAGAAATCCTTGTGAAAATTTTACGAGGGCAATCCCGGTTCCGCTTCCAAGATATAAAAAGGCTGCCATCAAAACGGGCGGTACATCTCCCAAGAGCAGTTTTGAGACAGGAGCACTTGCGCCGAAGAACAAAGCTGCCAGTAACGCCTGAAAGATGAAACCGATATTTGTTTTCATTGCCCGGACATGCTCTTCAGGTCGAAGAGGTGATTCGCCAGCGGGATAATGTTGACCAGTGGTTCTTCATAGGGATGAACGCTTCGGATCACCTTGATCGCCTGCTCGACTAATCCACGCTCACAATTGACTTCAAGTTTGTGTTCCACAATTTCGCTGATCTTTCCGACCTGGCCCTCATGCGGATTTGCTCCGGGCAGCGGACGGAAATATCCCTGCACGGGGTAAATCGCGACACAATGATCGTAATTCCCGATCCGTCCCACTCCAACCTTTGCCAGTTCATCGCGAAGCTTCAATGTGTATTCCTGTGGGATGAAGACTTCCAGTTTCACATCCGTAAAGTCGTTCATAACACTACTCCTTAAATTTCCTTCCATTGTACAGGATGGTTTTGTTTGTGTGTCTCCCATTCATTCGCGAGAATGGCATAGATCAACGTATCCCACCACCTGCCTTTGAAGTATCTGTTTTCGCGCAGCCGGCCTTCCAGCTGCATGCCGAGTTTTTCCAGTACATGCACAGAGCCTGCATTCTCTGCAATACAATCTGCCCAGATGCGATGCACACCAAAGTGACGAACCCCAAAATCTACCACGGCATGTGCCGCCTCGGTGGCGTAGCCCTGATTCCAATGGCGGGAAGACAATTCATAACCAATGTTTGCTTCGACTGAACTGGCTGCATCCATGCGAACGCCGCAATTCCCAATGAGCTGGTTCGTCGACTTCAAGAGGATCGCGAGTTGATATTTTATGCGCGGTTGCTGCACCTGCTGATCCAGAAACCAGCCCACAAACTCCTGGACCGTTTCCGGTGTTCGCTCCGTCCAGTGGTTGTAACGCAAATAGAGCGGATCGGATTGATATGCCAGCACCGCCTGCCAGTCGCCTTCGACAAAATCTCGCAGGATCAGTCGCTCCGTTTCAAGCTTCATGGTTCATCCTGCCTGCGTATGTCTCTGCCATAGCCTGCCTCGACCAGGACTTTGCCATCTTCAAATGCCGTTCGACCGCGCAATACAACTCTTCTGACCCTGCCTTTCACCTTCCAGCCTTCGAAGGGCGTCCAGCCACAGCGGGTAAATTGCTCGGAGGCGCGGATCTCATACTCAGCCTTCTCATCTACTTCGATCCAGGTATCGGGCTGGTCGGGGAGGCTGAATATCTTTTTGGGATTCGTATACATTTTTTCAAGAATATGGTTAATGGTTAATCGCCCTTCGTGAACTGCAGTAAGAAGCAAGGGTAAGGCAGTTTCAAGTCCCGGAAATCCGGGCGGAGGATTGTCCGAGTTTTTTTCTTCCAGGGTGTGTGGGGCATGATCGGTGGCGAAACAATCGATGACATCCAGGTTTTCCCACAACGCATCCACATCCTTTTGTGTCGCTAATCTGGGCCGGACCTCCAACATCCCTTCGCCCTTCTTTCCTCTTTCCTCATCGGACACCTGTGAAACCATAAACAAGTGATGCGGGCAAACCTCACATGTCACTTTGATGCCCCTTTCCTTGGCGGCTTTGATGAGCAGCACTTCCTCCTTCAAGGAAATGTGGGCGATGTGGACCGGCCGGTCATAGATGGCAGCAAATAAAATCGCGGCAGCCATTGATCTGCTTTCACTGTGCGCCACGATGGGATATTGCTTTGGATATTTCTCGAAATGCGGCATCCAGAGAGTCATGCTGTCGAGACGGAGCTGACCGAACGTCATGTCGAGGTACATTTTGAGAGCGGCGGCTTTGTCGGCGAGGGAGGCAGCAAGTTCAGCATTGTCGGGTCCCGCGCCGAGATACTGAGCATAGTCGCAACGCGCTTTTTGCCGTGCCGCGCTTAGGGCGAGGTCAAGCGTTTCCGCGTCAAAAATGGGAGGCTTGGTGTTGGGCATCGCCAGCACCATAGTAAATCCACCTGCCAGCGCAGCAGATGTGCCGGTGTCCCAATCTTCCTTATGGGTGGCGCCGGGTTCACGCAGGTGAACATGCGGGTCGATTAGACCGGGAAGCTTGATCATGTGTCACTGCCGCTCCTTTTGGCGGCGTCCGGTTGTTAAATTTGAGCGAACAGATGGGCAGCAAAGTATAAAAAAAGAGAGCCGCTATTGGCTCTCTTAATGAACGGGAAAAGCGCTAATTTCATCGAAAACAGGCTGCAGGTCCCTAAAGAAGTTGTGGCGCATTTCTGCGTGATTCTACGCAGAGCAGGTACTTTGTCAAGGGCAGTAGATGTGAAGACCATGGCTGTTGCAAAGTCCAGAGTTGGGACTCTTTGTACACGGAAGGCACGGGACACTTTTCCGTCTTTTCACGGAGAAAACCGCGAGATCCGTGTTTGTCCGTGTACCCCGCACGCTTCGTGAAGAAAGAATATGTGGCGTGCGGGGTGTACGAAAAGGGAGTTTCGTTAAGCGACTTTGCAACAGCCATGCGCAACGACAGGTGTCGAATTGACCGAATCGGAACCCTTACGGTATAATGACCTGCCGGTCTGGAAAAGTAGGTCAGGTTTTTAGCCTGACATTTTTGAAATCACAAGCATTGGCGGGCTTTTAGCCCACCCTACCAAGCAATTATTTTCAAAGTGAGGAACGAAAAATGGTTAAACGTACGTACCAACCGAAGATCCGCCGCCGCGTGCGCGTACATGGTTTTCGCAAACGCATGGCAACAGCTGACGGGCGCGCTGTTTTGAAGCGCCGCCGTCTGCGCGGCCGCCAGAAATTAACGGTGACTTCCAACAATCACGTTAAGAAAGTCCGCTGGTAAGCGGCAATTCCAATCGAGCAGGTTGAGGGTACGGGTGCAGAGAAAATTCCGTCTGACCCGCTCCGAAGACTTCAAGCGGGTGCGGCGTTCTGGCAAGTCCTATGCCCACCCGCTTGTTGTGTTGATTGTGCAGACTCATGACCAGCCACGCCTGAAGGTCGGTGTCACAGCTGGGAGAACGGTTGGATCGGCTGTCTATCGGAACCGCGCCAAGCGTCTCTTGCGTGAAGCGATGCGACCCTTGATCCCAACCGTCAGACCTGGATTCGACTTGATCCTGATCGCCCGCCCCGGACTCACCTCCGCCACTCTGGAAGAAACCCGTCAGGCTCTGCTCGCACTTTTGCAGCGTGCCCAAATCCTGATCCCGCTGAATGAATCCTGAAACTCATTCGCACGATTATCCGAATGAACCGCGCCTGCGGGACATGCCGCGTACGGTCACGAATTGGCCGCGTATCCTCATCTTGGGGTTGATCCGGCTTTATCAAATGACCATTTCACGCGGCTTGCCGCCGAATACCTGCCGGTTCTATCCTACCTGCTCGCATTATGGATATCAGGCTGTATATAAATACGGCGCTATTAAAGGTTCGCTGATGGCCGGCTGGCGTGTGTTACGATGCAATCCATTCAACCCCGGGGGCTACGATCCCGTCCCATAGGAGTTCTATTTTTCAATGAGAAAGAAATTTGCCCTTGTACTCACGATCCTGCTTGGCGCTGTCCTTCTGAGCGCATGTGCAGGCGGAGCT
>DASTJG010000376.1:0-3715 GCA_035716785.1 Anaerolineales bacterium | reverse complement strand
ACCCATCCGGACGACGCAGTTCCTGCGACGTTTCAATCTTGGTCACGGTCCCTGCGCTGCCATCTGCATTCAGCGCAATCCGGAACAGCAGACCCGCTCTCTGGTTCACCGTGTAGAGCACATGGCTGGAGGCATCGAAATCGATGCCGTTCAGACTCCATTGCTCGGCACCCAACTGGGGATCGTTGATCCACTCTTCCAGCTTTGTGCCGCCCACAGCCAACCGCAGAATGCGCGGCGTCCACGAGTCGGTAACATACACATTGCCTTTATCGTCCATGGTCAGGTCGTTGGGGAAGCCGCCGCCGGGCAGATCGTAACTGCCCTTGTCTGCGCCGGTCTTCAAGTCAAACGCCTTGATCGCCACCGGTGCGCTGCCTTTCAGTTTGCCGTTGTCGGCATCCGCAGAGCAGGCCCACAGGGTATTGTTCGCCTCGTCCACATACAGACCCAGCACCGAGACCAGCCCGTTCGCTCCTGCTTTGATGAACGGCTCGAACTCGGTCGCGCCGGGCAAGGCTCGCATAATGGTGCCTTCTTCCAGACTGCCCGCAAAGAATGTGCCATCTGAAGTTGCGGCTACACCTTCTGGAAAATCGCGGGCGCCCGGCATAATGATCGCTCCCGCATGGAGCGGAACTTCAACGATCCTAAAGGGTGCATTGGCATCGGGACCCGCATTGGCTGGATCCCAGAAATGATCGGCATGGTTCTCCACCACCCAGGCACTGCCCTGATAGTAGGCAAAGGTTGCCACGCCATCGAGACCCGCCGGTATTCTTTTTACAGTCGCCGTATCGCCTTCCAAAGAGAGGACCGCCATACCGCCCGCTCCGCCTTCGCCGGTCGCCAGGGTGTTGACACCGATGACCTTCAACCCATCCGGACGACGCAGTTCCTGCGACGTTTCAATCTTGGTCACGGTCCCTGCGCTGCCATCTTCATTCAGCGCAATTCGGAACAGCAGACCAGCTCTCTGGTTCACGGTGTAGATCACATTGCTGGAGGCATCGAAATCGATGCCGTTCAGACTCCATTGCTCCGCACCCAGCTGGGGATCGTTGAGCCACTCTTCCAGCTCTGTGCCGCCCGCAGCCAGCCGCAGAATGCGCGGCGTCCACGAATCGGTCACGTACACATTGCCCTGATCGTCCATGGTCAGATCGTTGGGGAAACCGCCACCGGGCAGGTCGTAGCTGCCCTTGTCTGCGCCGGTCTTCAAGTCAAATGCCTTGATCGCCACCGGCGCTGTGCCTTTCAGTTTGCCGTTATCGGCATCCGCAGAGCAGGCCCATAGGGTATTGTTCGCCTCATCCACATACAGACCCAGCACCGAGACCAGCCCATTCGCTCCTGCTTTGATGAACGGCTCGAACTCGGTCGCTCCGGGCAGAGCACGCATAATGGTGCCTTCTTCCAGGCTGCCTATAAAGAACGTGCCGTCCGACATACCGGCTACGCCTTCCGGGAAAGCTCGGTCCCCCGGCATAACGATCGCTCCCGTTTTAGTTTCTGTGGCTGGGATTTCCGTAGCCGGAATTTCGGTGGCCGGAACTGCTGTAGCTGGAACTTCGGTAGCCAGAATTTCCGTCGCCGGAACATCTGTAGCTGGAGAAACTGTCGTGGCCGGATTCTTTGCCCCACAGGATGCCAGGAAAGCGCATATTGTAGTGATGACGATGATTTTCAAAAAATCTCTTCGCAAAACTTTGCAGTGTTTCATTAGTGTTGTTCTCCTTCTTACTTAATGAATATGAAAATATTTTGGCGTAACTATCTTATCTCTTGGCCAGATCCACGATCATGGTATTCAATCCACAGTCTCGGATTACTATCGATATATCGCCAAAACTCGGCTGCAGCTCAGTCCGGCCGGCCTCCACAATTAATTCCAAATCCAACAGGTAAGTCTTCGGTCAAGCATTAGACAGATCCGGTAGGCCAGGCTTCAGCTACCAGGCTGTCTACAAATTTGCGGGCGGCAGCAACAGAAGCAACGGGATCCTCACCCTCATGCATGGATCCCCAGATCTCAACGCCGATCAGTCCCCAAAAGCCCGTTTGCACCAGGGCCTGAAACGTCTCTCGAAATGGCACAATGCCTTTCTCGAAGGGGATGCCGCGAATGACCTTTGGCATCGCATCCTTGACATGCACACCCAGCAATTGTCCTTTTGCCAATTTAAGTTCGTCGGGAGGGTAATACCCGGCCGCGGCGAGGTTACCAATATCGGGATAGAGGTGCAGCCAGGGCGAGTCAATTTCATTGATGATGGATAGTGCAGTGCTCAGGTTTTCAACATACGGAGTATCGAGGTTTTCAAGCCCCAGCATCACTCCAGATTGACCTGCCCATCGCGCCCCGAGGCAAAGACCCTCCACAAAGTTTTTATCCGTCTCTTCATCGCTGGTCTCATAGAAGACATCGTATCCCATTACCTGCACAACACGCAGACCTACATCCCCGGCAAAGTCAATTGCCTTGCGCAAAATTTCCTGTCCCCGCTTTCGCAGTTCTATCGAATGACTGCCCAGCGGATATTTACGATGCCCGCTCAGACACATGGTCATGATCTTGACACCGCTGTTCGCGATGGAGCGACGCAGCTCCGCCCGCTGAGCAGTATTCCAGTCCAGCCTCCCCAGACGTTCATCGCTCTCGTCGATCGAAATCTCGACGAAGTCATAACCGGCCTGCCCGGCGGCAGTGAGACGCTCCTCCCAACACATGGAGGCAGGCAGCGCTTTTTCATAGAGACCAACGGGCATTTTGAACATGACAAATTCTCCGGGTGTGTTACTGGAATATCGGCTTCTATGCTTTCACTTTTTCCTGCACCAACAAGTGGTTGAGTACCACAGCGACAACCAATACACTGCCCTTGGCGACGTTCTGCCAGTAGGCCGGGATGACGGTCATCAGGCCGATGGTTACGCAGATGATGATAAGCGAACCAACCACTGTCTTCAGGACCGAGCCTTCCCCGCCTGAAAAGGCAGTACCTCCCAGCAAGACAGCAATGAGGCAGTTGAATTCCATGCCGTCGCCAGAGAGCGGGTCGCCGAGGGACATGTAGCTGGCACGCGCTACACCAGCCAACGCAGCGAAAAACCCGACGATGATGTAGAGCAACCAGATGGTTTTGACCGCGTTGATGCCCGAAAGTTCGGCTGCCAGGCGGTTGCCGCCAATCGCGGCGGCATACTTGCCCAAAAGAGTCTTGCGTTGGGCAATGGTCATCAGAGCGATGACCACGATGGCGACCCAGAAAGCCCAGGGCAGGCCGAGGAGAACATCCTTACGGGCGAAATCGTTGATCCAGCCGGGCATGGTTTGGGTGGCGGTGCTTTTGACGGCCGAGGTGCCAACCCCTACAATCAGCAGGGCGATGCCTTTGAACAGGTTCAACGTCACCAGCGTGGCAATCACCGGCGTAATCCGCAGCCGCACCACCAGCAGACCATTGAGTGCACCCATCACCAGTCCCAAAACCAGGGTGGCAGAAATAGCAACCCAGAACGAGGCGCCGTTGAGTACCAGCCAGGCGAACACCACCGCCGTCAGGCTCATACCGCTGCCCACGGAAAGGTCAATGTAGCCGGAAATCATCAGCAGGGTGAAAGCGCCGCTCAAGAAGAAAATAGGGACCGCGCTGCGCAGCAGGTTGATGATGCTATCGGGGCTGAGGAAATGTCCGCGTCCGAAAAAGGTGAC
>DASTJG010000375.1:0-6713 GCA_035716785.1 Anaerolineales bacterium | reverse complement strand
CAGCATCCCGCGCATTTGCTCCGCGGACAAATCATTCTCAAGCAACAGACGGATCTCCTCCAGAGAAAAGCCCAGGTCTTTGAGCGCCAGGATGCGGTACAGGCGCGGCAACTGGTCGAATTCGTAGTAGCGGTAGCCGGTAAAGCGATCCACTTCGATGGGCTTGAGCAGGCCCATCTCATCATAGAAGCGCAGCGTCTTGATGGACACACGGCTGAGTTTGGAAAAGTCTCCGATCCGGATCATGGGAAGGCCTCCGACCTGCTTATACACCCTCCAGCGTGAGGAGAGTCAAGCGTTTCCAGACAGATTTTGCCACGAAGAAACCCGGGATCAAGGTTTTTCGTTTCCACAAAAGTCCCAAGGAGAGAATGTAAAGTCATGGGTTCGAGTCCCTGCGCGCAGCCCTCATGTGAGTTGGGCTTACAGAATAAAAGAGAGTGGTACTGTTGATGCCACTCTCTTTTCCTTTCGGTTATCCGATCCTCTCCACCGGATACTGGATCTCGGTTATCGTGTTCGGGTCGTTCTGGTTACCATCCGGGTACGCTGCCCGGATGCAGACTTCGCGGCAGGGACCTGTGACCTGGTATTGGTTCTCAGCCAGCCAATTTTGAATGGCATCATACGCCGCGCCGATCTTCAGTAACGGTCCGGCATGGATCACAGAGGCCATCGTTTCGATGCCCGGAAGACTATAAACTTTGATCCGGCTGGTGGGAACCAAATCCTCGGCGACCTGCTGACAAACCTCGATATCCCAATCGCGATCCTTCTGTTCCTCGTCATGATAGAGTGCCAGGCAGGCACCTTTCGGGTGGATACGCTGCTGTACCAGGTACGTTCCCAACTCACGCCACAGCAAATTCTGGTCCGGAGGCTTGGGGACAATCCCGCGTACAGAAACAACCTTCATTGGTTCGACTTTCTTGATGACAACATCGTATTTAGCCATGAAATTCTCCTGTTCGATTTGTCTCAGCCAGATTTGGAAAAGTCTCCGATCCGGACCATGGGAAGGTATCCATTGTCTTTTTATACCCTCCAGCGTGGGGAGCGTCAAGAATTTTTAGCATAAAAGCTTCATTCTGAGCGAGATTTTTATTTCCACTCCGTTTGTCTACATTTCAAAAACGATAGATATCCTCTAAATTGGCATGAGTGTAACCTATTCGTATTGTTTTTTTCGGGTTTCTTTTTATAATTAAGAGAAACCAACGTGCCGGGAAAGGCTACCCCGTGAGCATCCGCTTCAAGGTCATTTTTCCATATCTGCTACTCACGCTCATCGTCGCCGTGACGGGTGCTTATGTTGTCACACGCCTGGTTTCCAATTCCCTCAGCGAACGTCTTTCCAATCAATTGCTCGAATCGGGTCGGGTCGTTTCCGATGTCATGGCGCGCACAGAGATCAGGCATCTCGAGTCTGCCCGTATCGTGGCCTTTACGCGCGGACTGGGCGCAGCACTGCGCGACAAGGATGCAGCCCAGGTCGTTCTGCTGGCGAAACCGGCCGCGGGGGGGTTGAACGTCGAAAGCCTGATGGTGTTCGACTCGGATGGTCTCGAAGCGATCCATCTCATCAAACAAACGAATGGCACGATCATGGATGTCAGCCAGCCCGGACGCGCAGCCACCCTGTCCATCGTCCAGAAATTACTGGCAGAAAGCAACCCAGACAGCCTGCCCAAACGCGCCCTCACACTCGATCCGGTGGACGGGCGTTACTATTATTTCACCACCATTCCGGTCGCGTCCGAAGGACGTGTGGTCGGCGCCGTGGTGGTCGGCACGTCGCTCAACACCCTGCTGCCTTATCTCAAAAGCACGTCGCTCGCCGATGTGATCATTTACGGCGAGAACGGACAGGCGATCGTTTCCTCGCTGGGAACCCAGGGCAATGAACCTGTCTTCCTGCGGACCATCTCCATCCCGAACGAACTGTATCAAGAGATCCTCATGCAGGATGACATCGTGCAGGGTGAAAATTTCGAAGCCGATGGGCGCTGGTACAGCCTGGCGCGCGCCTCGTTCAAAGTTGGAGATGACCGCCTGGGCGTCTTTTCGGTCGTCCTGCCGATGGACTTCGTTGTCGAGTCCGGTTCCGTGAACCGCAACAACTACGTCATTTTGTATGCCATCGCGATGGCCGCCGTGATCCTGATCGGCTATTTCATCGCGCGTCTGATCATCAACCCGTTGTATAAGCTGGTGCGCACCTCCCGCGCCATTGCAGATGGTGACCTGACCAGGCGCACCGAGATCGAGAGCAGGGATGAGATCGGTGTGCTTGCCAACAGCTTCGATACCATGACGGAAAATCTGCAGCAGCGCACGCTCGAACTGGAACGAACGTACAAAATTCTGGAACAGATGGACCGCGCCAAGACGAAATTCATCCAGGTGACCGCGCACGAACTGCGTACCCCCATGACCCTCGTTCAGGGGTACGCGCAGATGGTGCAGATGAAATCGAACGGCAATGCAGAGATATCGAAGTACAGCAATGGGATCGTGGAAGGCTCGAACCGCATGGTCGAGGTCATCGACAGCATGCTGGACGTCACCCGCATCGATAACAAGCAGTTGGAGATCGGGCCCGAGCAAATGCAGATCGATGATGTCATCGAAAAGGTCCGCAGGTTCTTCGAGACAGCCCTCGGGGAACGCAAGATCAAGCTGGTAACCAACGGGCTGACGGACCTGCCCGAGATCCGCGCCGACAAGGGCTTCATTTATAAAGTCTTTTACCACGTGATCGGCAACGCCATCAAATACACACCCGATGGCGGCAAGGTCAGCGTCACCGGACGGACCCTTCAGGAGGCCGGACGGCCGGCAGTGGAGATCGTCGTCAAGGACACCGGCATCGGCATCGACTCCGAATATCAGCAGCTGGTCTTCGAGAAGTTCTACCAGACCGGTGAGGTGCTCCTGCATTCCTCAGGCAAGACAAAGTTCAAAGGGGGCGGACCAGGTCTTGGGCTGGCAATTGCACGCGGGATCGTGGATGCTCATCAGGGGCGCATCTGGCTCGAAAGCCCGGGGCACAACGAGAAAACGAATCCTGGCACAACTGTCTTTGTGCGCCTGCCGGTCGACGGACCTGTCCATGAACCCAAATCCAGCGAAGCCAAAGCCTGAGCGCGAGCGCAACGAACGACAGGACTGGCTGATCGTTCTCCTCATCCTGCTGATCGGGCTCTGTTGTGTAGCCGGCGCGGGGCAATATGCGCTGCGCTTCGTTCCCAAATGGCAGTTGGATGCCGATATGGGATCCAACATTGACCTGAACAGCGAATTCCTCACGAGCAAGCCCATTGCCTATTTCGAACCGGTTGACCCGGCCATCCTGACCCAGCCCGCCTGGGTCAATGGAAATGTGTTCCTGACGCCGGGCGCAGGCAGTTCCTTCGTCAGCAATCGCACTCCACTCCCCACCTCGAATTCAAGCAGCGGTGTTCCCACAGTCATAGGGACAACTGCCGTTGCGACCAATCCAGGTGTTGTTACCAACACGGTCGTTCCCACCAACACGCTGGTCTGGATTCCCATCCCGGCAACCCGGACATCCAGACCAAACCCGGGCGCTACAGCAACCAATACTTCGCCTCCGCCTGGACCACCACGCGCCGATCTGCAGATCACAATGATTGACGGGACGGGCATATACGTCTCGGGTGGCACGTTGACTTATACAATCGTTGTCTCCAATACTGGACCCAGCAGTGTCACAGGCGCGACGGTCACGGACAACTTCTCAGTGCAAATTTCAGGCGCCACCGGAAGCTGTGCCGTTGCGGGTGGTGCAGTCTGCGGATGGAGTGGATCAGGCAACATCAACGATACGGTGAATTTACCGGTCGGTTCCTCGATCACTTACACGGTCACTGTCACCATTAACCCTGGCGCTACAGGCAGCCTTGTCAACACAGCGTCTGTGGGTATCCCGGCTGGGTACACAGAATCGAATTCGGCAAATAACTCCGTCACCGACACAAATACTTTTTCGGGAAACGCTAATCTGCAGATCACGAAAAGTGACGGCACGGGTACATATGTCCCGGGCGGCACACTGACCTACACCATCGTCGTCTCCAATACTGGACCCAGCAGTGTGACCGGCGCCACGGTCACAGATACGTTCCCTGGTCAAATTACGGGCGCCAGTTGGACCTGTGCAATTACACCCGGTGCGTCCTGTACAGCCAGTGGATCGGGCAACATCAACGATTCAGCAGTGAATTTACCGGTCGGCAGGTCGGTGACCTACACAGTTCATGTAAACATCGGTGCTGGCGCTTCAGGGAATTTGAGCAATACAGCATCTGTTAGCTTGCCTGCCGGCTACACAGGTCCATCACCTGTCAGCGCGACAGACACAGACACTGCCTCCCCAACTGCCAATCTCCAGATCACGAAAAGTGACGGCACGGGTACCTATATCCCGGGCGGCACACTGACCTATACCATCGTCGTCTCCAACTCTGGACCTAGCAATGTGACCGGTGCGACTGTCATAGACAATTTCCCCGTTCAAATTTCCGGCTTTGGGGCTGGAGGAGGGTGCGCCGTTACCGGCGGCGCAACCTGCACCTGGGGCGGGTCTGGCAATATCAACGATACTGTTAATCTACCTGTCGGTTCCTCGATTACCTACACAGTCCCCGTAAACATTAGCGCTGGCGCTTCAGGGAATTTGAGCAACACAGCGTCCGTCAGCTTGCCCGCTGGCTACACAGGCACATCCCCCGTCAGCGCGACGGACACAGACACTGCCTCTCCGGCTGCCAATCTGACGATCACAAAAAGCGATGGTGTGGCGATCTATGTCCCGGGCGGCACACTGACCTACTCCATCGTTGTCTCCAACTCTGGACCCAGCAATGTGATTGGCGCGATCGTCACAGATAATTTCCCCGCGCAGATTTCCGGCTTTGGGGCTGGAGGAGGGTGTGCCGCTGCGGGTGGCGCGACCTGCACATGGGGCGGGTCTGGCAATATCAACGATACGGTGAATTTACCCGTTGGCTCATCGATTACCTACACAGTCCCCGTAAACATTAGCGCTGGCGCGTCGGGTAGCCTTGTCAACACAGCGTCGGTCAACTTGCCCGCTGGCTACGCAGGTACATCCCCCGTCAGCGCGACAGACACAGACGCGCCGAGTGGTCCTCTGACCGCTAACTTGTGGATCACAAAGACCGACAACGCCACCGATTATGTTGCAGGCGGTTCAACGACCTACTATGTGACAGTTGGGAACAGCGGTCCGTCTCCGGTCAACGGCGTTATCGTCTCGGACACGCTCCCCGGGCAGATTTCAGCGGCTACCTGGACCTGTGCAGGTACACCCGGTGCATCCTGCACAGCGAGCGGGTCCGGCAACATCAATGATTCGGCAGTGAATTTACCTGTCGGATCGTCTGTGACCTACACAATCGTTGCTTCTATCAATGGGGGTGTATCCGGAAACCTTGTCAACACAGCCTATGCCAGCCTGCCGGTTGGCTATGCAGGCACATCTCCCGTCCAGGCAACGGATACAGACACACAAGTAATAGTTAACTCACCAGGGAATATAGGATCGTCACCTGACTGCCCCGGTGCCAACTGCACCGAAGAACTCGCGGCGGGCAGCACACGAATATTGAACACGAGCATAACAGTCCCCGGAGTCGGTGGTCCTGACCTGATTTACTATGAACGACCAAACGGTGGCAATATCCGGATGGATTGGGTAGTCCTCCAGATCGGTGATGGACACAACTGGTACACAATCCTCGACTGGGGTAACCAGTACGGCGGCGGTGCGGATATCAATACAAATATTAATGTCAACGTAATCGGCGGCATTGAAGATGACGACCGAGTGATCAGTCAAAACAATCTGTATCCATACCCAGGAACGGGAGTGGAGATTGAGCTTGATGGCTTTGTTCCTCCCGGGACATATACGTACATTCGCATTATTGTTCCATGGAATGATCCCTCAGGTAACGGATGCGGCATCGATGCGATCGAAGTTTTGTCACCGTAAAAATTGTTATGAGCAAGTGAGATAAATCACATCTGAACTATTTTTATCCTCAGCATTTTTGTATTCTCTCCTTAAAGCTACTATAATGGAAGCACAGGTCGGGAAAGGGTCTCGCATAAGCATCCTGCCCGGTCTTCATGCGATTGCCAGCAACGGAGCTATGCGTAATGTCGACACCGGCAAAGCCAGAAAAGCCGAAGAAAGAGCGTGAACGACAGGATTGGGTGATCGTCCTCCTGATCCTGTTGCTCGGACTCTGCTGTGTGGCGGGCGCGGGACAATATGCGCTGCGCTTCGCCCCCAACTGGCAGTTGGATACCGATATGGAATCCAACATCGACCTGAACAGCCAGTTCCTGACAGGCAAGCCGCAGGGATTCTTCGAGCCGATCGATCCGGCGATCCTGACCCAGCCAGGCTGGGTGAATGGCAATATCTTTCTCACCTCGGGCGCCTTCACCCCCGGGACCCCGCTCCCAACCTCAACCGCAAGCACCCTCGTTCCCACAGCCGTAGGGACAACGGCCGTCGCGACCAACACAGTCGTTGTCACTAACACAACCGTCCCCACCAACACACTGGTTTGGATTCCCCTGCCTGCCACCTCGACACGCAGGCCTCCGCCCGAGGATACAGCGACCAACACCTCGCCACCCCCTCCGCCAAGTGCCAA